>NZ_JBEOVJ010000079.1:0-39371 GCF_040295435.1 Streptomyces sp. NPDC002809 | reverse complement strand
CGACGGCGCGATGGGCCCCAACTCCTGGCGAGGCTTCAGCCGCTTCATCAACCAGGACCAATGGGACTGACCCCCACCACAGTCGACATCCCCCGACATACGGCAACAGAAAACCCCTGGTCCGCAATTGTGGACCAGGGGTTTTCCCGGGTATATTGATTCTTTCTGTGCGCCCACAGAAAAGGCCCCACTCAGGGGGCCACTAAGCAACACCATATCCGGCAGGGAGTAATTTTGTCAACTCGGGAAATCGATGAATTGCATAAGGAGCAGGAATTCATCGACCGGCTCTACGACCGTGTGGACGCGCTGCGCGGAGTAACCGCTCAGCACGTCGAGGACGCGCTGACGCCGGTCGGCAACGGGCTGCAGGCCCGTCTCGAGCGCGATGTCCTCATCGCCGAGCGCTCGGGTCTGCTGGCCGCCCTGAACGCGGTGGACGGCTCGCTGTGTTTCGGTCGCATCGATCTCTCCGACGGCACCGCGCACCATATCGGCCGCATCGGAATCCGCGAGGACGACACCGCGCACACGCCGTTGCTGATCGACTGGCGCGCGCCGGTCGCCCGCCCCTTCTACCTCGCCACCGGCCACACGCCCATGGGACTGCGCCGGCGCAGGCACATCACCACCGAGGGCCGCGCCGTCACCGAACTTCACGACGAGATCCTCGACGTCGGGGACCGGCAGCGCACCGGCTTCGAGGACCCGAGCGGCGACACCGTGCTCCTGGCCGCCGTGAACTCCGCCCGGACCGGCCGCATGGGCGACATCGTGCGGACCATCCAGGCGGAGCAGGACCGCATCATCCGCGCCCCGCACCGCGGGGTGCTCGTCGTCGAGGGCGGACCCGGTACCGGAAAAACGGCGGTGGCACTGCACCGGGCGGCCTTCCTCCTGTACGAACACCGTGAGCTGCTCGCCAAGCGCGCCGTCCTGATCGTGGGCCCCAACCCGGCCTTCCTGAGTTACATCGGCGAGGTGCTGCCCGCCCTCGGCGAGACCGGGGTGCTGCTCGCCACACAGGCCGAGCTCTTCCCCGGTGTCCACGCCCACGGGACCGACACACCCCGCGCCGCCGCCGTCAAGGGCGCCGAGCCGATGGCGGAGGCGCTCGCCATGGCCGTACGCGACCGCCAGGTGCTGCCCGAGCCCGGGGCCCCGCTGATCATCCGGCACGACGACGGGGACCTGATCCTCGACTGGGAGATCGCCTACGAGGCCCGGCAGGCGGCCCAAGAGACCAGGCTGCCGCACAACCTGGCCCGCCCCCACTTCGCGTTCCGGATCATCGACGCCCTCACCGCACAGCTCACGGAGCGCATCGGGGCCGACCCGTACGGAGGTCCCAACTTCCTTGGCCCCGACGACATCGCCCAGCTCGGCAAGGGTGTCGCCGTCAGCACGGCGGTCCACAGCGCCGTCGACGAGCTGTGGCCGCCGCTCACCCCGGAGGGTTTCCTCAGCGACTACCTGGCCGACCCCGTCCACGTGCCGGCCGAGGACGCCGAGGCGATCCGGCGCGCGCCCGGCGACGGGCCCTGGACCCCCGCCGACGTACCGCTGCTCGACGAGGCGGCGGAGCTCCTCGGGGTCGACGACAGTGCCGAGCGGGCGGCCGCGGAGGCCGGGCGTCAGGAGCGGATCGCGTACGCGCAGGGTGTGCTGGAGCTTTCGAGGGGCTCGGAGTCGTTCGAGTTCGAGGACGAGGAGTCCGAGGTGCTGGCCGCCCACGACATCATCGACGCCGAGCGGATGGCGGAGCGGCAGGAGGAGGCCGACCACCGCAGCGCGGCCGAGCGCGCCGCCGCCGACCGCACCTGGGCTTTCGGGCACATCATCGTCGACGAGGCGCAGGAACTCTCGCCGATGGCGTGGCGGCTGCTGATGCGCCGCTCGCCGACCCGCTCGATGACGCTGGTCGGCGACCCCGCGCAGACCTCGGAGGAGGCCGGCGTCGGCTCGTGGGAGAAGATCCTCGGGCCGTACGTCGCCGACCGCTTCGAGCACGTCTCGCTCAAGGTCAACTACCGTACGCCCGCCGAGATCATGGAGCTGGCCGCCAGGGTGCTGCGCGCCCACGATCCCTCCTTCGTGCCGCCCGCCTCGGTGCGGTCCACCGGCGAGGTGCCGTGGGTGCGGGAGGCCGGGGACGACCTGGCGGGCGCGGTGGCCAGGGCGGTCCTGGAGCTGACGCCCGAGGAAGGACGCCTCGCGGTGATCGCGCCGCGGGCGCTCCACGGGGAGATCAGTGCTCCGCTGGAGGGTGTCACGGCCGGCGCCGAGCCCGATCTGACCCACCCGGTCGTACTGCTCGATCCGCGGCAGGCCAAGGGGCTCGAGTTCGACCATGTGCTGGTCGTGGAGCCCGCCCTGTTCGGGACCAGTGACCTCTACGTGGCGCTGACCCGGGCGACGCAGCGCCTGGGCGTCATCCACCGGGAGGAACTGCCCGAGGCGCTGCGCTGAGCCCGTCCGGGCGGCGGCATGAGGGCTGTCCCGTAATCCGTGGTGGATCGGCGCGCGGCGTCGGATGCGGTGCATCGCAAGGCCGAGGGGCGTCCGCATCCCGGATGTATTCGGGTGTTCCGACAACACGGCGAGGCGCCGTAGCCGTCGTCGCGCGCCCGCCAGGGATTACGGGACAGCCCTTAAGCGCCTCGGACCGGTTCGGCCATCCTCCGGGAGAGCCAGGCGAGTGCGGGCGGCATCCGGTACTCCACCCCGTGGTGACCCGCGTCGAACAGTTCGAAGCGTATGACGTCCTCGTCGACCCCGACCTCGGCGAGGACGTCGCGGAAGGCCTGCGCACCCGGATCGAGGAACCATTCGTCACGGGTGCCCGCGTCGATCCAGATCGCCCGCTGCGACTTCAGCGCACCGGCGTACCGCGGGGCCATCCGCACCGGGTCCCACTCCAGCCAGCGTTGCCAGATCTCCGGCAGCGGGGCTCCGGTGCACGGGTCGAAGGGCAGTTGGGGCGTGCCGTCCGGTGCGGGCGAGAAGCAGGCCGAGACACCGCGCAGTTCGAGCAGCCGCAGGTCCTCGTACTTGGTGAAGGCCACCCGTGAGCGGAAGTCGTCCCACCAGCGGTGGATGTCGCCGTCGTACGCCCTCAAGTGGCGTGCCGCCATGAGGAAGTGGGGGATGTACTGGGCCTCGGACAGGGAGTCGCCCGAGTGCGTCGCGAACACTCCGAACAGATCGGGCCTGAGCATGGGTGTGATCATCGCCCCGAGTCCGCCGCTCGACTTCCCGGCCAGTGCGTGGTCGCGGTCGGCGAGCGTCCGGTAGTGGGCGTCGGCCCACGGCACGATCTCCTCGCAGAGGTAGGAGTGGTAGCGGCCGGTTCCGGGTGAATCGACGAACTGACCGCCCCTTGATGCCGTCCGTCGACTGATCCCGGCTCGCGTTCCCCGCTGCTTCTCCTCGGCGGCCGGCCCGTCGTTCCAACCGTCCGGTTCGGCGTCCGGACCTCACACCGCGTCGGTGGCTGACGCGGCCACCTGCGGGGTCAGGCCAGAGCGGGTTCGGTGAGGTCGAGGCGCAGCCGGTTTCCCCAGTCATTGGTGAAAACGGCGGCCGTTCCCTCGTAGCGCACCCCCACGAAGGGGTTGGAGTTCCACATCACGGCCACCCACCGCAAGGAATGGTCGGCGCCGAGACGGGCGAGGTAGCCGACGTTACCCATCCCGCTGCCGCCGCCGCACACCCATCCCGTTCCGTCCGGCAGCAGGCTCTCGAAATGGGGGTTCACCTCGGTGGTACCGCTCACCTCGATGAGCCGGGCCACGTCGACCGGCCCTCCGAGACGGAACGGGATCGGCCGTCCGGCGTCCGGGTGGTAAGCCCCGGGACCGTCCACATGCACCTCCAGGCCGGTGTCGTCCGGCCTGTACAGCGCGTCTTCGCAGGGCATCTCCCCAGCCGCCCACAGCCGCACGACCATTCCCACAGAGCTACCCCGCCGACGTCGTGGTCCCGTACATACGGCACGAGTTCGTTGACTGCCCCAACAGCACTACTCGCGGCCCGCGCGGCGGAGCCGCGCCGAGAGATGATGCTGGAGCGGCCGGCCGACCGCCGCGAGGTCGTGGACGAAGTCGAGCGTGTCGTCGTCCGTCAGCGTGTAGCGCCGGCGGGTGGCGTCGACCTTCTTGGCAGTGGGAGCGAGGGCGACTTGGTGGGTGGCGAGGTCCGCCACACCGTCCGCCGCCCGGCCGGTCATCATCTCCGCGACACCGGTGGGCTGGGTGATCAGCACCTCCACACGCCCTTCCGGCTGCATCCGCCACCAGCTGCTCTCCCGCGCCGAGGGCCGCAGCGGCTCGCCGTCCGCGTCCAGCAGCCAGGCACGCGCCTCGTAGTGGAGGAACGGCCGCCCGTCATGGCTGAAGGTGACCTCCTGGCCATAGACGAATTCCTCGGCCAGAGTCGGATACCCGCCGCGACCCCGGCCGGTCCAGCTGCCCAGGAATCCGAGCAGGGGCTCCAACAACGGGTGCGGCGCGGGCAGTTCGTCCGGCCGAAGGGCATCGCGATACGGGTGCTTCCGGGCGGGATCGGGCATGAGGTGCGCTCCTGGGTCTGGGCCGTTGCCGGTGGGCAGCCTAACCAGGCCGCCCACCTGCGCGAAGGATCACGCGGCGGGGATGCCGCCCGGCTTCGAGGATCCGCACCCGGGCTGTCGCCCTCTACGCGGGGCGAAGAACGGGATCGCCCCCTGCCAGACCCTTGTACAGTCGACGGGCCCCTCGGGCAACACGGTCATCGGTGTCGCCCGACAACTCCTCACAGAGCCGTAGCGCCTCGTCCAGGTCCTCCGCGAAGAGGCTGAGGACATCGGAGGCCGCGGTGTGGATCCAATCGGCGTGATTGTCGTTGGCGACTGCCAGTGCGGACGCGACTATCGCCAGTCCCGCCCTGTCCTTCCGCCGGAGCAAGCCCTGTGCGGTCCGCCGGGTGACGAAGGTGTCACCGGAGTCGAGCACCAGCCCCAGCAGCGGCTCCACGGCCTCCTGCATCTCGGCGAACCCCGCCAGGCCGTGGCCGGCATCCGCCCGGTCACGCCAGTCCTCGCTTCGTCCGAGTTCGCCGAGCGCCGCGACGGCCGCACGCCGCAGATCACTGTCCACAGATTCCCTCACTGCTCTCGCGATGCCGGTCGGAACACCGTCGAGGTGCCCTGCCGGACGGTCGCCGGGACAGTCCTCAGCCGATATCGACGGTGAAGGTGGAAGTGCTGCCGTCGGCAGCGGTCAGGGTGACCGGCCCGAACGTGATGATCGCGACGGACTTGCCTCCCGAACTCCGGTAGAAGCCGGTGGCCCCGGTGATCCGCACGGCCAGGGCGGCGAGGGTTGCCGCTGCCTGCGCGTCGGCCTCGGTCTCCGGTCGGGCCAGCGCGGGATGGCCGTGGGCTTCTGCCCAGTCCCGGACGCTCCGGGCGTCGCGACTCATCTCCGGGAGGATGCTCTCGTTGGCCCAGGCCCACAGCCACGAGCCCGACGAAGGGCTGAAACTGGCCAGGATCTGCGCGGGCGCGGTCGCGGTCCTGTCGGGGAAGGTCCAGGTGATGAGGCCGGTCCTCTGGTCCAGTCCCCAGCGGTCCGCCGAGCCCAGCCCCCAGGACATGTGAGCACGAGCCAGCTGGTCGATCATGTCTTCGCCCTGGAGCGACAGTGTGCTCAGGTCGGCCGGATCCACGCCCTGAGCAGGGCCCTCCGGCTTGCCGGTCCGCTTGAACAATCCCATGCCGTGGATTCTGCCAGAGGCCCCTGACCAGCCCGAAGCACCCCCTGTGCCCGCGCACCGTGCCGGACCGGCGCTGCCGGCACCGCCGGTCCGGTCCCCGCCATCCGGCGGAGACCGGCCGAGGACCGGTGGCCCGGCGGCGGTGAAGGGCCAGCCCCCAGGGGCCGGCCCGGACTCACGCTCGGACGAGGTCGAACCGGTCCAGGTTCATGACCTTGTCCCACGCGGCGACGAAGTCCTTGACGAACTTCTCCTTCGCGTCGTCGCTCGCGTAGACCTCCGCTACCGCGCGCAGCTCGGAGTTCGAACCGAAGACGAGGTCGGCGCGGCTGCCGGTCCACCGGACCTTGCCCGTGGCGTCGCGGCCCTCGAAGGTGCTCGCGTCGTCGGACGTGGCCTTCCACGTCGTACCCAGGTCGAGCAGGTTGACGAAGAAGTCGTTGGTCAGCGACCCGGGGGTCTCGGTGAGGACACCGAGTGAGGACTGCTGGTAGTTGGCGCCCAGGACACGCAGACCGCCGACGAGAACGGTCAGCTCGGGTGCGCTCAGGTTCAACAGGTTCGCCCGGTCGAGCAGCAGGTACTCGGCGGGCAGCCTGTTGCCCTTGCCGAGGTAGTTGCGGAATCCGTCGGAGGACGGCTCCAGCTCGACGAACGACTCCACGTCCGTCTGTTCCTGCGACGCGTCGACGCGGCCCGGGGTGACGGGGACCTCGATGCCGAAGCCGGCGTCACCGGCGGCCTTCTCGACGGCTGCGGCGCCTGCGATGACGACGAGGTCGGCGAGCGAGACCTGCTTCCCGCCCGACTGGGCGGAGTTGAAGGCCTCCTGGATCCCCTGGAGGCTGCGCAGCACCGTCGCCAGCCGGTCCGGGTCGTTGACCTCCCAGCCGCTCTGCGGTTCGAGGCGGATGCGTGCGCCGTTGGCGCCGCCCCTCTTGTCGCTGCCCCGGAAGGACGAGGCGGACGCCCACGCGGTGGAGACGAGCTCGGTCACGGACAGACCCGAGGCGAGGACCTGCGCCTTGAGGGCGGCGATGTCCCCCGCGTCGACGAGGTCGTACGCCCGGGCGGGAAGCGGGTCCTGCCACACCAGGGTCTCCGCCGGGACCTCGGGGCCCAGGTACCGGACGACCGGGCCCATGTCCCGGTGCGTCAGCTTGAACCACGCGCGGGCGAAGGCGTCGGCGAACTGGTCCGGGTTCTGGTGGAAGCGCCGCGAGATCTCCTCGTAGGCGGGGTCGAGCCGGAGCGAGAGGTCCGTCGTCAGCATCGTCGGTGCGTGGGTCTTCGACGGGTCGTGCGCGTCGGGGACCGTACCTGCGCCGGCGCCCTCCTTCGGCCGCCACTGGTGCGCGCCCGCGGGGCTCTTGAACAGCTCCCACTCGTAACCGAAGAGGATGTCGAAGAAGCTGTTGTCCCAGGTGGTCGGGGTGTCGGTCCAGATGCCCTCGAGACCACTGGTGATGGTGTCGGCACCCTTGCCCGTGCCGTACGTGCTCTGCCAGCCCAGGCCCTGCTGCTCCATCGGGGCGGCCTCGGGGTCGGGACCGACGTTGTCCGCAGGTCCCGCGCCGTGGGTCTTGCCGAAGGTGTGGCCGCCCGCGATCAGGGCGACGGTCTCCTCGTCGTTCATCGCCATGCGGCGGAACGTCTCACGGATGTCGCGGGCCGCGGCGATCGGGTCCGGAGTGCCGTTGGGGCCCTCGGGATTGACGTAGATGAGGCCCATCTGCACCGCACCGAGAGGATTCTCGAGCTCCCGGTCACCGGTGTAGCGCTCGTCGCCGAGCCAGGTGGTCTCGGGGCCCCAGTAGACGTCTTCGTCGGGCTCCCACACATCCGCCCGGCCGCCGCCGAAGCCGAAGGTCCTGAGGCCCATCGTCTCCAGGGCGACGTTGCCGGTGAGGACGATGAGGTCGGCCCACGAGAGGTTCTTGCCGTACTTCTTCTTGACCGGCCACAGCAGGCGGCGGGCCTTGTCGAGACTCGCGTTGTCCGGCCAGCTGTTGAGCGGGGCGAAGCGCTGCTGACCGGCTCCGGCACCGCCGCGCCCGTCGCTGATCCGGTAGGTGCCGGCGCTGTGCCAGGCCATCCGGACCATGAACGGGCCGTAGTTGCCGAAGTCGGCGGGCCACCAGTCCTGCGACTTCGTCAGCACCTCGGCGATGTCCCGCTTCACCGCCGGGAGGTCGAGGCTCCCGAACGCCTCGGCGTAGTCGAACTCCTCACCGAGCGGATTGGCCACGGCAGGGTTCTTGGCCAGGATCTTCAGGTTGAGCCGCTCAGGCCACCACTGGCGGTTGCCGCCGCCCTGGGTCGGGTGGGGCGCGCGACCGTGCGCGACCGGGCAGCCACCGGCCTCCTCTGTCTTCGGGTCGGTGACGATCGCGTCGTGGTTCTCAGTCATGGAAATCCTTCCGGACGGGGCGGATCACGGTGCTGAGGAACTTCGGACGGTGGAAACGCAGGGCCGGGATGGCGGGGCGAGTGGCCCGTCTCCTGAAGTCACCTGCTTTTCCGCGCTGCTGTCCTGTCCCTTGGCTGTTGACCGGAACCGATCCTACGATGGACATAGTCCAAGTCAATACGAACGACAGGCGTGTACGGATCCATTCGCAGGACGACGCACAGATGGGCTGGTGGGCATGAGTGACCTGCTGCAACGGCTTCGGGCACGTGGCTGGCGGATGACAGCTCAGCGCAGGGTGGTCGCCGAGGTACTCGCCGGTGAGCACGTCCACTTCACCGCGGACGAGGTGCTCGCACACGCTGTTTCCCGGCTGCCGGAAATTTCCCGCGCCACCGTCTACAACACCCTCGGCGAGCTCGTCGCGCTCGGCGAGGTGGTCGAGTTGGCCACCGACGGCCGCGCCAAGCGCTACGACCCGAACGCCCACCACCCCCACCAGCACCTGGTGTGCTCCGGCTGCGGCGCCATCCGGGACGTCCACCCCGTCGGCGATCTCCTGGCCGAACTCCCGGAGTCCGAACGGTTCGGCTTCACCGTCTCCAAGGCGGAGGTGACCTACCGGGGCCTGTGCCCGGGCTGCGGCCCCGCACGGACGACCTGACCCGCGCGGACAAGCGGACCGCCCGGGCGTAGGCTTCGTTCACCATGGACGCGGCGGGGGCGGAGCGCATGACGGCTGAGCCGGCACAGAGGTGGGGATCGACCCTCGATTCCGTTGTCGTGTACGCGCAGGGCGCGCTCTGCCGTCGCCTGGCCCGGGGCGGTGTGCCGTCGGACGGCCGGGTGCGGGTGACGGGGCTGCCCCGCTCGCTGGACCCGGGCTCGTTGCGGGTCAGGGTCCTGGGCACCCCCGGGGCACGTGTCACCGAGGCCCGGGTGGAAGTCGAGGCCGAGTTGGCGGGGACGGACGCGCCGGACGTGTTGCGGCGCGAGTACGAGCGGCTGAGCGACGCGTTCGCCGCGGCGCAGGGGCGCCGGGACCGGCAGCTGAGCGTGATCGAGGAGGTCAGGGCTCTTCACCCGGTCCCGCCCGCCCGCAAGCGCGAGGACCCGCACCGCCGCACCCCGGTAGACGCGTGGCTGGAGCTCGCCGACTTCGTCGACGAGCGGCTGACCGGGCTGCACGACCACCTCGCCGAGCTGGAGGAGTCGCTGCGCAACGTCGAACACGAACTCGCGGTCGCCGCGGACAGGATCGAACGCGCATCCACCGACGCACCGTCGGCGCACGTGGAAACCACGGTCTGCGCGCTCCTGACCCTCGAAGGTGCCGGTGAAGCGGGCGACGCCGAAGTGGAGCTGGAGCTGGAGTACGGGGTGCCCGGCGCTGTCTGGGTGCCGGCGTACCGCCTCACTCACCGTCAGGGCGACGGCAGCGGACACCTGGTACTGCGCGCCTCGGTCGCCCAGCGGACCGGCGAGGACTGGACCGGCGTACGCATCGCCCTGGCCACCGCCGATCTGCGGCGCCGCACCGACCTGCCAGGGCTCCGCTCGGTACGGATCGGGCGCAGTCAGCCCGCCCCCGCACCCTCGGGCTGGCGCGAACCCCCGGCCGGACTCGTCGACCTGTTCAACGGATACGACGCGGCAGGCCCCGGCCCTGAGAGGATCACCGGACCCGTGGCCGTCGGGGCCGCCGGCGCTGCACCCATGGGCGCAGCGGGCGAATCCGCGTACGGCCCCGTTCCGCCGCCTCCCCCGCCGTCGCCGGCGGCGCCGGGCAGCTACGGCGGCGCTCCCCCGGAGCCATTCGGTAGCGGGACACCTGCCCCCGCGCCGCCACTGACCGGCCTGCCGCGCAACAGGACACGATCCGGCGGCGCACCTGTCGGGGGCGCCCCCGCACCCCCGGCTCCCGGCATGGCCGCGCCGCCGCCTCCGGCGCCGGTTGCCGGTCCGCCGCAACCGAGCGGCGCCGAACTCGATTACGCCGCACTCGCGTTGTGCGGCCCGGACGAGCAGGGCGGTCGCAGGGGCCGGCTGTTCCCCGGCTCGTCCTTCGATCCGGTGGCGGCCGAGTACCGTCGCCGCGCCGAAGCGGTGGCCGCGCTGCCGTTGCCCGGACAGGCCGTGCGGCCCCGCGAGTCGGCAGGGTCCTTCGACCACCGCTTCGACGCCACCGCGCGCGCCGACATCCCGTCGGACGGAACCTGGCACACCGTCACCGTCGGCGAGATCCCGGTCGGGCTGCGCACCGAGTACCTCTGTGTGCCGTCCGTGGAGCCGGCCGTGTACGCCACGCTGCTGCTCTCCAACGCCACCGACCAGGCGCTGCTGGCCGGTCCGGTGGAGGTCGCCGTCGACGACGAGTTCCTGCTGACCACCGCGCTGCCCACGCTGGCCCCCGGCGGTGTCCGCCGGGTGGGGCTCGGTCCGGCCGAGGGCATCCGGGTGACGCACCGTACGAACGCGCACGAGTCGACCTCGGGCCTGCGCAACAACACCACCGTGCTCGACCACCGCGTCCACGTGAAGCTGGCCAACCGGCTGGCGCGGCCCGTCACCGTGGAGGTCCACGAGCGGGTGCCGGTCACCTCCGACCCGGACGTCAGGATCGAGGAACGGGCCGACTGGACGACGCCCGACGACGGCGCGGGCCCGGATCGGCACACCCCGGGTACCCGGGTCTGGCGTCTGAATCTTCCCGCAGGCGCCACTGCCGCTCTCGACGGCGGCTACGAGATCCGCATCCCGACCGGCAAGGCCCTGGTCGGCGGCAACCGCAGGAGCTGACACACCCCATGTCCACGGACCCGAACCCGGTCGCCCTTCCCGTCACCGCCGTCACCTGCCTCGAGGATCGTGCCCACATCGAGCGCGCCGTCGTACTCGACCTGAAGGCCGGCGTCCAGCGGCTGCGCCTGGGGCCGGTCAGCGCGCTGGCGGTCGACCGAACGCTCCATGCCGAGTTGACCTCCGGTCACCCCGCGACGGTGCTCGACGTCCGGATCGTCCGCAGCTGGACACCGCGCAAGCGGTCGCCGTCCACCGCCGACGACTCCGCTCCGCGCCACCGCGTACACGCCCTCGAAGAAGAGCGGCTGTCGCTGGGACAACGCCGCGACAGGCTCCACGCCCGCCTGGGCCTGCTCGGTCGCCTCGCCACCGATCTGCTGCGGGAGGTCGGCGAAGGCGCCGGGTCCGGGGAGACGGAGCGGGACCGCTGGACCCGCGAGCTGGACCGGGTCGATGCCGAGCGCGACACGCGCGCCGAGGAACTCCGTTCCCTTGAGGTCCGGTTGTCCTCACTCACCTCCGAACTCACCGACCTCCAGCGGGCACTGCACCTGTCCGAGGAGGAACCAGCCGAGCTGGTCGGCCATATCGAGCTGACCGTGGAGGCCGCAGCCGCCGGACCCGTCGGGCTGCGCCTGAGCCACCTCACCCCGTGTGCGCTGTGGCGCCCCGCCTACCGGGCCGTGCTCGACGGGGACTCGCTGACGCTGGAGACCGACGCGATGGTCTGGCAGCGCACCGGCGAGGACTGGTCCGGTGTACGGCTGACCCTGTCCACGGCCCGCTCGGCGCTGGCCACCGAACCGCCACGGCTGGACGAGGACCGGCTGACGCTCAAGGAGCGCTCCGCAGCGGAGCGCCGCACGGTCGACGTCGAGCTGCGCGAGGAGGAGATCGGAACCCTCGGGCCGGCCCCGGTGCTCGGCCTGCCGGGGGTGGACGACGGCGGCGAGACGCGGGTGCTGAGGTCCCCCATGCCGGTCTCGGTGCCCGGCGACGGCCGCGCCCACCGGGTGCGTCTCTCCGCGTTCACCGCGACCGCGCCCAGCGAGTACGCCTGCTCACCGGAGTTGTCCCCCCTGGTCACCCAAGTCGTACGGTTCGACAACCTGTCCGGCCACGCGCTGCTCACCGGCCCCGTGGACCTGGTCCGCGGCAACGGATTCATCGGCCGCGGCACGCTGGACTTCACCGCCCCCGGCGCCCCTGCCGAACTGCCCTTCGGCAGCTGCGACGACTACAGGGTGGTCCGCCGTGCGGAGGAGTCCCGCGACACCGCCACCATGACCCAGCGGACCGTGATCACTCGTACGGTCCGGCTGCACCTGTCCCGGTTCTCCGCCCCCGGCGAGGAGGACGACCGGGTGGTCGCCCTCCGGGAGCGCGTTCCCGTCTCCGAGGTCGCGGCGGTGACCGTACGCGTGCACAAGGATTCCTGCTCCCCGCCGCCCGACACGATCGACGCCGAGGGCATCGTCGGCTGGGACGTCACCCTGCCGCCCGGCAGCCGCCGCACGGTGACCCTGGTCTATGAGCTGTCGGCGAGCTCCAAGGTCACCGGGCTCTGAGGGCGGCAGGCCAACGCCCTCGCCACGCCGGGTCACGTCTCGTCGTGCAGGCGGGCTCCCGTAGAGGGAAGCGGCTGCGCCTCGGCCGCCTCACGACGGCGGCGTGGCAGCCCGCTCGGCCTCGCTGCGGAGAACGCAGAACTCGTTGCCCTCAGGGTCCGCCAGGACCGCCCAGCCCGCGCCGCCGGGTTCCCGGCGATCGGTGACAAGAGTGGCACCGAGACTCAGCAGCCGCTCGACCTCCTCCTCGCGCGAGGCCGTCGGGCGCAGGCACAGGTGCATCCTGTTCTTGACCGTCTTCGGTTCCGGAACCTGGTTGAAGTGCAGCAGCGGGCCCACCGGCAGCATCACTTCGGTCTCCGGGGCCCCCGGTCGGTCCTCCGGACCCAGCGGGCACCCCACCACCTCGCTCCAGAACCGAGCCAGGGCATAGGCATCCGCACAGTCGATCGCCACGTTCTGCACCACCGAGATCATGCGGATGAGCCTGCCCCATGCAACGCCGACCGCGCCACCGAATCGCGCGAGACCTCCGTCGACGAAGCGGGGCGACGCCGCAGCCGGCGACCCGGCCGCGTGCCCTGTACACACTCGGGGCAGGATCGCCTTCGGGAGCCGCAGCCGCGAGCAGCCCCGGGCCCTCCAGGTCCGCCCCCGCTCATGTCCAGGAGAACGCGCATGCCCCTCGACGTTCCGGCGCTCCGCGCGCAGATTCCGGCCCTGACCGCCGGGTCGGCCCGCTTCGACGCACCTGGTGGCACCCAGACCCCGCAGCCGGTGATCGACGCGGTCGTGAACGCCCTGTCCCGGCCGCTGGCCGTGCGGGGCACACAGAACGAGGGCGAGCGGAACGCGGAGGCGATCGTGAGCGCAGCTCGGTCGGCGCTCGCGGACCTGGTGGGTGCGGAGCCTCGTGGCATCGTGTTCGGACGCAGTTCCACCCAGCTGACCTACGACCTGGCGCGGACCCTGGCCAAGGGCTGGGGGCCGGGCGACGAGGTGGTGGTCAGCCGGCTCGACCACGACGCCAACATCCGCCCCTGGGTGCAGGCAGCCGAGGCCGTCGGTACGACAGTCCGGTGGGTCGACTTCGATCCGGACAGCGGGGAGTTGCCGCCCGCCCGGTTCGCCGAGGTGCTGTCCGCGCGGACCCGACTGGTCGCTGTCACCGGCGCCTCCAACCTGATCGGCACCCGTCCCGACCTGCCCTGCATCGCGGAGCTCGTCCACCGGGCAGGTGCCCTGCTGCACGTGGATGCCGTGCACCTGGCGGCCCACGCGTCCGTCCGGCTGGACACGCTCGGCGCCGACTTCCTCGTCTGCTCGCCGTACAAGTTCCTCGGCCCGCACATAGGCGTACTGGCGAGCCGCCCCGAACTGCTGGAGACCCTGCGGCCCGACAAGCTGCTGCCGTCGACCGACGCGGTGCCGGAGCGGCTGGAGCTGGGCACCCTGCCGTACGAGTTCCTGGCCGCGGCCCGGGCCGCGGTGGACTTCCTCGCCTCGCTCGCTCCGGGTGTCGACGGCACCCGCCGGGAGCGGCTGGCCGCTGCCTTCGAGGAGATCGAGGCCCACGAGGACGCCCTGCGGGTCCGTATCGAGAAGGGGCTGTCCGCTCTCGACGGCGTCGTCGTGCACTCGCGCGCGACCGTGCGCACCCCGACGCTGCTGGCCACCTTCCCGGGCCGGTCGGCTGCGGACGCCTCGCGGTTTCTGGCGGAGCGGGGTGTCGACGCGCCCGCGGGCTCGTTCTACGCCCTGGAGGCCTCGCGTCACCTGGGGCTGGGCGATGCGGGAGGGCTGCGGATCGGCTTGGCCCCGTACAGCAGCGAGGAGGACGCCGACCGGCTGCTGGAGGGTCTGGCCGCCTTCCTCGCGCAGACCCCTCGTGGCTGACCCGGCCCCACGCCGGCCTGCCTTCCGCGTCCACGGGAGAAGGCGGACCGGGTGCCGGTGGGGCTCGGCCGCCAATGGGGGCCTGCGGTCCGGCGTACTGCTTGAGCAGTACGGGGACGTCCTTCGCCGGTCGAGGGCGTGGGAGTAGTAGCTGCCCGGGTCGAACGTCGTGCCGTTGGTCACCTGCTTCCCCGTGCAGACGCGCCCATGATGCCGCCCGACTGCGTCAGGGACGCCGCCGAGGCGTCGACGTTGAACGGTTGGCGACGTTGGCGATCAAGTTCGGCTCGGGCGGGGGCAACGTGGTACGGGATCTCGGCGGAGGCGGCACCCGGGCCACCGGCGCCCACGTCGTACGGAACGACGCCCCCTGGGACAACACCGGCCTCGGCTTCAACGACGAGGGAAATCCGTGCCGGATCGCGCTGACCCGTATCACGGCCTACCGCAACGGGGTCGACGGCTTCCGCCTCCCCACCACCGCCGCACTCGCACACGCCGACGCGGCGCTCGGTGACCGCATCCGCTCGACGGGAAACACCTGGGACGGCGGCGTCGGGGGCACGGCCTGTTCGTCCCGACCGATCCGGCCACCGCGCGGAACGCCTCGTCCGACCGGCACTTCTCCCTTCCCGACCGATCCGTTTCCACCTGACGCCGCCCCGACCCGCGCTCCCGGTGTGATCCGCTCCTCTCGACCTGCCGGACGTCACACGCTTGGATGGTCACCGGTCGACGGGCCGGTCCCGCACGATGTCCGAGGTGCACTGAGCCTGCGAAACGGAGCCGATGGTGGAGTCTGGGATGGCGACGACCGGGGTGACCCTTGCCGACCGGTACACGCTTCGACGGCTGCTGGGGCGCGGTGGCATGGGAGAGGTGTGGCTGGGCCGGGACTCGGTACTGGGGCGCGAGGTCGCGGTCAAGGTGATGCCCGTCGCGCGGGACACCGTGCCGGAACGGCGCTTCCAGCGGGAGGCCGAGATCCTTGCCGGACTACGGCACCCGGGGATCACGGTGGTGCACGACGCCGGCCGCCACGACACGTACCGCTTCATCGTCATGGAGCTGCTGACCGGCCACGACCTGGCCCGGGTTCTGGCCGAGCATCCCGGGCACCTGTCCTTCAGCCGTGTGGTGGACCTGACGAGCCAGACCGTCGACGCCGTGGCGGCGGCGCACCAGCACGGGGTGGTCCACCGCGACCTGAAGCCGGCCAACCTGTTCGTGCAGGCGGGCGACCGGGTGAAGGTCTGCGACTTCGGCATCGCCCGCGTCGCCGACACGCCCGAAACGCTGACCTCGACCGGTCCCGTACTCGGTACTCCCGCGTACATGTCGCCCGAGCAGCACCAGGGGCGGACGACGGACGCGCGCACCGATCTCTACTCCTTGGGCGTCGTGATGTTCGAGATGCTCACGGGCGTCCTCCCGTTCCCCGTCGACCAGCCCCTCTACGCGTTGATGCGCCAGCACGTGGAAGTCGCCCCGCCACGCCCCAGCGCCTTCCGCCCCGGTATACCGCGCGAGTTGGAGAAGCTGGTCATGGGGCTGCTGGCCAAGGATCCGGCACGGCGGCCGGACACCCGGGAAGTGGCCGCGGAACTGGCGGAGCTGACCAGCCAGGACTCACTGCCGACCGCGGAGGCCGGTTCCGTGCGCGGTTCCCGGCACGGCCGCGGCCGTCGGCCCCGCACACCCCGGACGCCCACGCTCGCGGCGAACCCGGCACAGGACGACGCCGCGAGTCCGGTGTTCGGGCTGCTACGTACGCTGAAGAGCGCATCCGGCGGTCGCGTGGACGCGCTGGCGTTCAGCCCCGACGGGCAAGCCCTCGCCACCAGCCACAGCCAATCGGGCGTCCGTCTGGTGGACCCGGGTACGGGCAAGGTGCTCCATCGCCTCTCCGGGACCGAAGGCCGCGTCCACTCCCTGGCGTTCACACCCGATGCCCGCACACTGGCCACGGGGGGCGAAGGCCCGGTGGTACGGCTGTGGGACGGCCGTACAAACGCGCTCAGGGCTCAGCTCACCGGGCACAACGGAACCGTCACGGCGGTGGTGTTCGCTCCGGACGGTCACACCCTCGCCGTCGGCAGCTACGCGGCGCTGCGCCTGTGGAACACGGACACGGCGAAGCATGTGACCGACCTGCCCGGCGCCACGGGCCCGGCAGCCTTCAGCCCCGACGGCCGCCTCCTCGTGTCGGGCGGCAGCGAAGGATACGTGCGCCGCTGGAATCCGCGTTCCGGAAGATCGCACCGTCCCCGGTCCCTCAGGCCCAACGGCCGGCTCCGCCTCCTCGCGTTCAGCCCGGACGGCCACAGCATCGCCGCTGTCTGCTCACCGCTCGCCCCTGAGGACAAGGGGCTGGTCAACGTGCTGGACGCGCGCGCCGGGCGGGGGCACCGCCGGCTCACCGGCCACACCGAAGACGTGGCTGCGCTGGCATTCAGCCCGGACGGCAAGCTGCTCGTGTCCGGTGACCACGGGGGCACGGTCATCGTCCGGGACGCCCATTCCGGCGCGCAGCTCCTGATCCTGCCCGAGCGGTCCGAGAGGGTCCGCGCGATGGCCTTCAGCCCGGACGGCGGAACGCTCGCCGTGGGCTGCTTCGACGGGAGCATCCGCCTCTGGGCGACCCGTACCTGAGCCGTTGAGGCGCAGGGTGCCATGACGCGGACGGCCCGCGCGACCGGTTCGGACCGGACGAAGAAGCTGGACGTCACCTCGCCCGCGGCCCGAAGCCCGGCCGTGCGCGCGGCCACCGCACCGGGGCGGCCCTGACGCCGGAACCGCCCGACGGGCGTCAGACCTTGACGCCCAGGGCGCCGTACACGTTGATGTCGGCGTCCGTGACGTCGTTGATGTCCTTGTACCGGACCTTCTCGATGTCTTCGAGGCCCGCCAGATAGGACCCCTCGGGCTGCTCCGGAACCGGGGCCGCGTGGTCCGGGCGCCAGTGGTGCACCGGGACGACCCCGGGGGCGGCGAGCTCCAGACCGGCCTCCGTGAAGAAGCGCCCGATGTCCTTGCGGTTACGGAGCACGAACGTGAAGCCCCGCTCCGTGTAGGTTCGTTGGACCGCGCGAATGTTCTCCGGGTTGAGGTCGTCGGTGAGGTGGCTGAGCACGAGTCGGCTGCCGGTGGGCAGCGCGTCCATCAGCTCGCGGACGATCGGGTACGCCTCCTCGTCCTCGACGAAGTGCAGGATCGCGACCAGGCAGAGCGCGATGGGGCGGCTGAAGTCCAGGGTCCGCGCGGCGTGTTCGAGGATCTGCGCCGGGCTCGTCAGGTCGGCGTCGACGTAGTCCGTACGCCCTTCGGGACCGCTCGTGAGCAGCGCGCGGGCGTGGGCGAGGACGACCGGATCGTTGTCGACGTAGACCACCCGCGTCTCCGGTGCGGTGCGCTGGGCGATCTGGTGAACGTTCTCTGCGGTCGGCAGGCCGGTGCCGATGTCGAGGAACTGGCGGATGCCGTCGTCCTCGGCCAGGGTGGTGACGGCGCGCCGCAGGAAGTCACGGTTGTGCCGTACGTCGAGGTAGCCGCGCGGGTTGGCGGCGAGCCCGGCGGCCGCCGCGTCGCGATCCGCGGGATAGTGGTCCTTGCCGCCGAGGAAGACGTCGTAGACGCGGGCCGGATGCGCCTTGCTGCTGTCGATCCTCCTTCTCAGCTCTGCGGGATCCTGGCTGAGGGTGTCACCGGACATGGGCGCCTCCTGACAATCCGAACCTGCGTGGTGGTCAACAACCTAACGCCCAGGCCGAGGTGGTCGTGCCCGCACCTACCTGGCACCCGCGCTCACACGGCTGCCTCGTCCAGGTCGTCGGCGAAGCCGGCAGCGATGCCGTTGCCGAACGGGCCGATGTCTCAAGTGTCCATACGATCCCCTCGCGTGGCCGTCCGGGGATCCTCGCACCGGCCCCTGCAAGCGTGGTCATGAGGCGGGCAGTACCCGCTCGCACAGAAGCCAGAAGCCGGCGCTTCCGCCACTTCGTCATGTGATGCGGTGTGCCGTGGACTGCCGATGCACCGCTCGCCGAGAGCCGTTCCCGCACCTCCGTCCGATCAATACGCCCCGGACGGTTTCCCCTCCGTCATGAACTCCGCCACCAGTTCGGCCGGATTGGCATCCGCGGTCAGCCGGAACATCGTGTCCGGGTCAAACATGTCGTAGAGGATCACCGGAAGCGGCTGCCCCGGCGTCTCCACGACCAGACCGCTCCCATGGAGGCGCCGAGCCGCCCGGACGCACACCTCGTAGAACCATTCGGCCAGCGACTCGTCGCGCTCGTGCGGCTCTTCTCTGTCCGGAGGCTACGGAGCACCACAGCCCGCGTGTCGTCACTGTCAGTGACCGCCCGGCGGGAGGTTCTGCCAACGGGCCTACGGGACCGGGGCGTTCCGGGGACGGGCCCCGCTTACGGGTGGTGGCGTCAGCGGGCCGATGCGCGTGGCGTGCCGCCAGGTAACCGAATCGGAGCCGGTTCGGTGTCACTCCCCCATGGAGTAGCCGCCGTCCACGCGTACGGCATTGATGCCGCTGATATGCCGCGCGCCGCAGCGATCCTGCGGAAGGACGAGCTGAGGGCCGGCGTGGTCGAGCCGGATGCCGTCGATGGCCACCGCCAGCAGCACCCGGGCCTGCCCGAAGTCGGGATCGATCTCGGCCCAGGACAGCAGGGCACGGTGGCCGTCCGCGCCGGAGACCGCGATCAGGAAGCGCAGGCGGTCCTTGCGGCGGGTCAGGTCGAAGCGCGGCCCGGCACTCACGAGCACGTCGTGCAACAGCGGTCCGGAGAAGCGGTGGTGCTGGATACCGCTGGTGGCGCACTCGAAGCTGACGTCGGACTCGTGCTGCGGCCAGGCGAACAGACCGGGCACGGTCAGACGGGCCGGACGGGCGAGATCGCCGGTGAGGGCGAGTTCCGGCACCGTGCCGGCGGTCGTACCGGCTGACGAGAGGGACTGACTCACGGACTACCACCTCCCGGGTGACCGTACCCGGACCCGCACCCCGTACAAACGCACATACCAACTACGACAATCACGATTCCGACTCATGCGAAGCAACAGCAGACTTTCACCTCGCATCTGCGGAAGTATTATCAGCGCATGCGCACCCACCGCGGATGCCGTGATCGCTTCGGCCCGCGTGGTCGTCGAGAGACCTCAGAGGGTCCGCCAGGACCACAGGTGATTGTGTCCGTCAGGACAAGAGGGAGCAGACCCGTGATGACCCGTACCGTGCGCCGGACCCGCCGGACTCTTCAGGTGGCCGGTGCGGCAACCGCCGCCCTGCTGGCTCTGAGCGCCTGCTCCTCGTCCGAGGACACCTCGTCGGCGGCGTCGGGTCCCTCCGCCTCCACCTCATCGGAGAAGCTGTCCGGGACGGTCACCGTGTTCGCCGCCGCCTCCCTCAAGGAGAGCTTCACCGCCCTGGGCAAGGAGTTCGAGAAGGAGCACCCCGGCACGAAGGTCACCTTCAGCTTCGGCGGCAGCGACTCCCTGGCCGCGAGCATCACCGGCGGTGCCCCGGCCGACGTGTTCGCCTCCGCCAGTCCCAAGACGATGAAGATCGTCACCGATGCGGGGGATGCCTCCGGCGCGCCCGCCACCTTCGTCCGCAACCAGCTGGAGATCGCCACCCTGCCGGGCAACCCCGACAAGATCACCTCGCTGAAGGACCTCACCACGTCCGGCCTCAAGGTGGTCCTCTGCGACAAGGAGGTGCCCTGTGGCGCCGCCGCCCAGAAGGCCCTCGACGCCGGCAAGCTCGAGCTCACCCCCGTCTCCTACGAGCAGGACGTGAAGTCCGCTCTGACCAAGGTCGAGCTGAAGGAGGCCGACGCGGCCGTCGTCTACAAGACCGACGTCCACGCGGCGGGCGACAAGGTGGAGGGCGTGGACTTCCCCGAGTCCGCAGACGCCATCAACGACTACCCGATCGTCCAGCTCAAGGACACGGAGAACGCCGATGCCGCCAAGGCGTTCATCGCCCTGGTGCAGTCCTCCGAGGGCCAGAAGGTCCTGACCGAGGCCGGGTTCCTCAAGCCGTGAGGAAGCTCGCCGAGTCCGGCTCCGCGACCGGCGCCCTCCGGGGTGGGTCGCGGCGCCGGCGCGTCCGGAGAGGCGGCAGCCGAGCCGTGCCGCTGCCGCTTCTGGTGCCCGCGCTGCTCGGCCTGGCGTTCCTGATCGTGCCGCTGCTCGCCCTGCTCGTGCGGGCTCCCTGGACCAGCCTGCCCGAGCTGCTGACCAGCGCGGAGGTGTGGCAGGCGCTCCAGTTGTCGCTGGTCTGCGCCACGGCCGCCACGGCGGTGAGTCTCGTCATCGGTGTGCCGCTCGCCTGGCTGCTGGCCCGCGTCGAGTTTCCCGGCCGAGGCCTCGTACGGGCCCTCGTCACCCTGCCACTCGTCCTTCCCCCCGTGGTCGGAGGTGTGGCACTTCTGATGGCACTCGGCCGCAACGGCATCGTCGGCAAAACGCTGGACGACTGGTTCGGGATCACCCTGCCGTTCACCACGGCGGGAGTGGTGATCGCGGAGGCGTTCGTCGCGATGCCGTTCCTCGTCATCAGCGTCGAGGGCACCCTGCGCGCGGCCGACCCGCGTTTCGAGGAGGCCGCCGCCACGCTCGGCGCCTCCCGCTTCACCGCCTTCCGGCGGGTCACACTGCCGATGATCGCGCCCGGCATCGCCGCGGGCGCGGTGCTGGCCTGGGCCCGCGCCCTGGGCGAATTCGGTGCGACGATCACCTTCGCCGGCAACTTTCCCGGCCGTACCCAGACCATGCCGCTGGCCGTATATCTGGCGCTGCAGAGCGATCCGGAGGCGGCCATCGCCCTCAGCCTGGTCCTGCTCGCCGTGTCCGTCGCGGTGCTGGCGGGCCTGCGTGACCGTTGGATGACAGCAGGATGACCCGGACCCCCGACTCCGCCCGCAGCGCCGTACCCGAAGAGGGCCTCGACGCCCACCTCGTCGTCGAACGCGGTGCCTTCCGTCTCGACGTGGCTCTGGCCGTCGCACCCGGAGAAGTCGTCGCCCTGCTCGGTCCCAACGGCGCCGGCAAGACCACCGCCCTGCGCGCCCTCGCCGGCCTGACTCCGCTCACCGGCGGCCATCTGCGGCTGGACGGAACGGCATTGGACCGTACGCCGCCGGAATCCCGCCCGGTCGGTGTCGTCTTCCAGGACTACCTGCTCTTCCCGCACCTGACCGCCCTGGACAACGTGGCCTTCGGACCGCGCTGCCACGGCGCGACCAGAACGGCGGCCCGGGCCCAGGCCGCCGAATGGCTCGACCGGCTGGGGCTCGCGGACCACGCCGGCGCCAGGCCACGCAGGCTGTCGGGCGGCCAGGCCCAGCGTGTCGCCCTGGCCCGCGCGCTGGCCACCCACCCGCGCCTGCTGCTCCTGGACGAACCGTTGGCGGCGCTCGACGCCCGCACCCGTCTGGAGGTTCGGTCGCAACTCCGGCGGCACCTGGCCGAGTTCGAGGCCGTCGCCGTCCTGGTCACCCACGATCCGCTGGACGCCATGGTGCTGGCCGACCGCCTGGTCGTGGTCGAGGACGGCCAGGTCGTGCAGGAGGGTGTCCCGTCCCATATCGCCCGCCACCCCCGCACGGACTACATCGCTCAGCTGGTCGGCCTGAACCTCTACCGGGGCACAGCCGACGGGCACACCGTCCGCCTCGACGCCGGCCCCGCCCTCACCACCACGGAGGCCCTGTCCGGCCCGGTCTTCGTGGCCTTTCCGCCGAACGCGGTCACCCTTCACCGCGAGCGGCCCGCCGGCGCCAGCGCCCGCAACCTCTGGCGCTGCGAGATCGCGGGCCTGGAGACCCACTCGGACCAGATCCGCGCCGCCCTCACCGGAGAGATCCCCCTCACCGCCGACCTGACCACAGTCGCCGCCGCCGAACTCGACCTGCGTCCGGGCGCGGCGGTCTGGGCGACGGTGAAGGCGACGCAGACCCATGCCTACCCCGTCTGAGACGACCGGGCGGGGACACGTCCACGGTCTGCGAGGCACCACCCGCTGACGGGGTCGGTCGCGGTCCCGCTCGCACCCCCGCGAGAAGGCACCACCTGCTCGGGCCGCAGGTCGGGCCCGGTCCAGCACCTCCTCGTAGAACCAGCCTCCGAGGCGCCCCGCGCCCGGGGCCGCGGCGACGAGATGAGCCGGCGACCTCACATACCGGCGCCAGGACGTGTGCGTGAGGTGTAATCCCGGGCGCTCCCAGGGCGTGACGGAGCGGAAACCCGGTCTTTCTACGGTGCTGGTCATGGGATCGGCCGCAGCGAACCGCGCGGGCCCACGCGAACGGTAAGCAGACCGGAAAGTGGAGGTTCGGTGCCGGCTGGCTCGAAGAAGGACAGTGTCCGTACGGTCTGTTCGTACTGCGGGGTCGGCTGCGGAATCGTGCTCGGCATCACACGGGACCCCGCCGACGGCCGGAGTCACGCGTCGAAGGTCTCCGGCGACAAGGCCCACCCCACCAACTTCGGCCGCTTGTGCACCAAGGGCTCGACGAGCGCGGACGTGATGGCCGCGCCCGGCCGTGCGGCCAAGGCTCTGGTGCGCACGGAGCGGGGCGCCCAGCCCGCCGAGACGCACGTGGACGAGGCGATAGCGTCGGTGGCCGGCAGGCTGCGGGCGATCCTGGACGAGCACGGGCCGGACGCCTTGTCCTTCTACGTGTCCGGGCAGATGTCCCTGGAGGCGCAGTACCTGGCGAACAAGCTGGCCAAGGGCTTCGTCCGGACGAAGCAGATCGAGTCGAACTCCCGGTTGTGCATGGCCTCCGCGGGAACCGGTTACAAGCTCTCGCTGGGCGCGGACGGCCCGCCCGGCTCGTACCAGGACTTCGACCACGCGGACGCGTTCTTCGTGATCGGCGCCAACATGGCCGACTGCCACCCGATTCTCTTCCTTCGCATGATGGACCGGATCAAGTCGGCCGGGGCCCGGCTGATCGTCGTCGACCCGCGCCGCAACGCCACCGCCGACAAAGCCGATCTCTTCCTCCAGATCAAGCCCGGCACCGACCTCGCCCTGCTCAACGGCCTGCTGCACCTGCTCGTCGCGAACGGCCACACCGACGAGGCGTTCATCGCCGAGTTCACGGAGGGCTGGGGGGAGATGCCTGCCTTCCTCGACGGCTTCCCGCCCGAGAGGGTCGCGGAGATCACCGGCATCCCCGAGCGCGACATCCGGCAGGCCGCACAGTGGATAGGTGAGGCGGGTGAGTGGATGAGCTGCTGGACCATGGGCCTGAACCAGTCCACGCACGGCACCTGGAACACCAACGCCCTGGTCAACCTGCACCTCGCCACCGGCGCCATCTGCCGCCCGGGCTCCGGCCCCCTCTCCCTCACCGGCCAGCCCAACGCCATGGGCGGCCGGGAAATGGGTTACATGGGGCCCGGCCTGCCCGGCCAGCGCTCCGTCCTGGTCGAGGCCGAGCGCGCCTTCACCGAGAACCTGTGGGGCATCCCCGAGAGCTCCCTGCGTACCGAGGCCGGTCACGGCACGGTTGAGATGTTCGAGCAGATGGCCGCCGGTGACATCAAGGCGTGCTGGATCATCTGCACCAACCCCGTCGCCTCGGTCGCCAACCGCAAAACGGTCATCGCCGGCCTGGAGGCGGCCGAACTCGTCATCGCCCAGGATGTTTTCGCCGAGACCGAGACCAACGCCTACGCCGATGTCGTCCTGCCCGCGACGCTGTGGGCGGAGTCCGACGGCGTCATGATCAACTCCGAGCGGAACCTCACCCTCGTACAGGGCGTCGTCGACCCTCCCGAGCAGGCACTGCCCGACTGGCAGCTGATCGCCCGGGTCGCCTGCGCGATGGGTTTCGCCGAGGCGTTCACCTACGCCTGCGCCGAGGACGTGTTCGAGGAACTCAAGCAGGCGTGGAATCCCAAGACGGGATGGGACCTGCGCGGCGTGACCTACGAACGGCTGCGCACCACACCCGTCCAGTGGCCGGCACCGACGGCCGACGGCCCGGACCGCAACCCGATCCGCTACCTCAACGACGGCGTCAGCCAGACCCTGCTGGAGCGCGAGGACGGCACCCGCCCGCGGCTGGCCTTCCCGACCAAGAGTGGACGCGCACAGTTCTTCGCCCGCCCGCACCTCCCTGCGGCGGAACTCCCCGACGACGACTACCCGTTCGTCCTCAACACCGGCCGCCTGCAACACCAGTGGCACACGATGACCAAGACCGGCAAGGTCGCCAAGCTCAACAGGCTCAACCCCGGTCCGTTCGTGGAGGTCCACCCCGAGGACGCCGCCGCCCTGGGGATCACGGAGGGCGAGCACCTGGAGGTCGCCTCCCGCCGGGGGCGCGCCGTGCTCCCCGTCGTGGTCACCGACCGCGTGCGTCCTGGCAACTGCTTCGCACCGTTCCACTGGAACGATCTGTTCGGCGAATACCTCAGCATCAATGCCGTCACCAACGACGCCGTCGACCCGGTCTCCTTCCAGCCCGAGTTCAAGGTCTGTGCCGTCACTCTCGCCAGGACGGCCGCCCCCGTGCCGGCTGCCCACCCGAGCACCGAGCCGGAGACCACCCCCGTTCTCCCCGCGCCGATGCCGGCACCGGCGCCGGCCGCCGCGGACTCCCCCGTCCACGCGCTCGCCACGCTGTTCGGCACCACCGGCCTCGCCCCCGCGCCCCTGTCCGGGCACGAACGCCACTACCTGTCCGGCTATCTGTCCGGCCTCGCCCTGACACCCCCCGACGGACGCGTTCCCGTCCTGCCGCCGGGCGCCCCGTTCGACCCGGGCCACGCCCTGTGGGTCGACGGGGTCCTCGCCGGCATGTTCTCCCGCACCGCCATGCCCGCCGCCACGGCTCCCGCCCCCGTACCCGCGGAGACCGGCGCCCCGGCCGCCGACACGGGCGCGCCGACCCGCCGCCTGGTCATCCTGTGGGCCTCGCAGACCGGAAACGCCGAGGAGTTCACCGCAGGCGCCGCCGCCCGCCTCACCCAGGCAGGCCACGCCCCCGAACTGCTCCCCATGGCCGAGGCGTCGCCGGCACACCTCACCGCCGGCACGGACCTCCTCCTTGTCACCAGCACCTTCGGTGACGGCGACGCACCCGACAACGGCGCCGACTTCTGGCAGGCGCTGTCCGGCCCGGACGCCGGACGGATGGAGGGAACCCGGTACGCGGTACTCGCGTTCGGCGACTCCTCCTACGCCGACTTCTGCGGCTACGGCCGCCGGCTCGACGAACGGTTCGACGCCCTCGGGGCCACGCGGCTGATCCCCCGCCTCGACTGCGAGCCGGACTTCGAAGAGGCCGCAGCTCGGTGGCTCGACCAGGTCGTCACCGCCCTGTCGGCAGCCGCCGACCGGCAGCCTGTCCCGGCAGGCGCCGACGGAAAGCCCCTCTCCGAACCCACCGGCGCGACCACCCTCACCGTCGCCACCCCGCCGCCCGCACCCGCACCCGCACCCGCACCCGCACCCGCACCCGCCGGATACACCAAAACATCGCCCTTCGCCACCCTGCTCGTCGGCAACAGGCGGCTGAGTCTGCCCGGTTCCGGGAAGGAGGTCCGGCAGTTCGCCTTCGACACCCGCGACGGCACACTCGCCTACGACGCCGGGGACGCTCTCGGCGTCCGGCCGACCAACGGCACCCCGCTCGTCGCCGAATGGCTCGCCCTCACCGGGCTCGACCCCGCCGAGCCGGTAGACCTCGGCGACGGCTCGCCCATCCCCCTCGAAGAAGCGCTGCGCACCCGCCTGGACATCTCCCGCATCACCACCGATCTGCTCAGGTTCACCGCTGACCGCACCGGAAGCCACGACCTGAAGCGCCTGCTGCGCACCGACAACAAGGACGCCCTCGCGAAGTGGAGTTGGAGCCGCCAGGCCGCCGACGTCGTCGCGGCGTTCCCCGTCCGGGCTTCGGCGTCGGAGTGGGCGGGTGTCCTCAGGCGCCTCCAGCCCCGTCTGTACTCCATCTCCTCCAGCCCGCTCGCCCACCCCGGCGAGGTCCGCCTCACGGTCTCCGTCGTCCGCTACACCAATGACCTCGGCCGGAACCGTAAGGGGGTGTGCTCCACCTACCTCGCCGACTGCGCGGACGACGGCCCGGTCCAGGTCTTCGTGCAGCGGTCCCCGCACTTCCGCCCGCCCACCGACCCCGCCGCTCCCATGATCATGGTCGGCCCCGGAACCGGCGTGGCCCCCTTCATCGGCTTCCTCGAAGACCGCCAGGCCCGCGGCCACACCGGCCCCAACTGGCTCTTCTTCGGCGAACAGCGCCAGGCCACCGACTTCTACTACCGCCAGGAACTGGAGGCGTACCAGGCATCCGGCCATCTCGACCGCCTCGACCTCGCCTTCTCCCGCGACCAGCGCAACAAGGTCTACGTCCAGGACCGGATGCGCGAACACGGCCCGCGCCTGTGGCAGTGGCTCCGGAACGGCGCCCACTTCTACGTCTGCGGCGACGCCGCTCGCATGGCCAAGGACGTCGACCGGGCGCTCACGGGTATCGTCGCCACTCATGGCGGTATGGAGAACGACGAAGCCGCCGCCTACGTCAGGCGCCTGGCCGCGGACAAACGCTACGTCCGCGACGTCTACTGACGGCACGTTCCGTTCGGCCGGCCCTCGCCCTGGGCCCCGGGACTCCCGCACCAGCAGGACCGGCAGATGCGCCCCGCCGACGCTCACGGTGACCGCGGCGGTCGGCAGCAGACTCCTGGAATCGCATCCTGCGCCGCGATGTCGGCGCCGAGCGCAGGGGCGCGACGACGGGCGTGTCCGTGACCGCGCAGCGTGAAGTCGCCGGCCGTGCACCTGCTCCAGGCTCCTCCGTACCGCCCCCAGCCGTGAACACGCCCTCGCTCACCTCCGTCACACACCCTCTCGACCCACTTGTACGATTTTGAGTCGGCGGGCGACGAGACACCCCGGCAATGTTCGAGAATCAATAAGGATTGATCATGGCGCGCGTACAGACCGGCTGCCCCGACTGCAAGCGATGCACCAACAGTGCCATCGGTGAAGGCGCCCGGAAGGCGGGCCGTTGGACCGCGGGCATAGCGACCATGGGCCTCAGCGAAGCAGGCATGGCCTTCACGCGTAACTGCCGAGGGTGCGGGCACGCCATGTCTCTCCATGACCGCCAGGACAACGGCGCGCTCACGCGGGACCCGGATCACCGTGGCGCCCCGGTCGTACCGGGGCACGCAGCCCCGTACCCGCCCGCCCCGGCTCCCGTGTGGGGTGCACCCGCCCCCGCAACCGCCCCCGCCGCTCCTGCGTGGGGATCCCCGGCCCCCGCCCCGGCGGCCCCCGCTCAGAGCTCGCAGGAGATCATGGATCTCCTGCGGAAACTCGGCGAACTGCGCGATGCGGGTGTCATCACTCCGGGTGAGTTCGAGGCGAAGAAGGCCGACTTCCTCAGCCGGCTCTGACCCCACGGGACTCAACTGACGACCCCTTCGGCAGGACGATTGCCGGGCGTACCCGGCAACCGGACGGATGCCTGGTACGCCCGGCATCCGTATGCGACGTTCCCGCCCGGCGTCCGCCCGCAACGCTCCCCTCAGCGGCTCCCGGCCCATTCCGACCAGTGCGGCGTGAGCGGGACTCCGAAGTCCGTCAGCTTCTCCAGGACGTAGTCCCGGGTCTCATCGGTCATGAAGGGGTAGGCCGCGTCGAGCACGTCCAGGTCGTCGAGCAGGAGCTCCAGCACCTGGAACCAGAACGCGTCGTTCAGTGTCGTGTCCGCGCTGCGCAGGCCGAGATCGACGCACGCGAAGCAGCGGCGCAGGAGATCCTCGTGCGCCGACGGACGCCGCAGCGCGGGCATCACCAGCGGGTCGGCGAACCCGTCCCTCAGGAGCGGGAAGAGGAGGACTTCGCCGTCCGGCTCCTCCTCCGCCAGGAGCCGGACGGGCTCCGCCGCCTCGGGCACCGTGTCCAGGAGAATCTCCTGCACGTTCGAACGCGTCATGGCGGACGCCCGCATCCATTCACCTTCTCGATAGAACCGGCGGAGCGAGAGTACAGCGCCCTCCCCTCCTTCCCCGCCTCGACGACGCGGCGGGGAAGAAGGGGAGGGCCGGGGAGGTCAGGCGATGCAGGCGTTCGGATTGTCGTCACACGGGGACGACATGCTGCTGTCCTCCACCCCGAACGGATCGACCATTCCCTCGAACATCTCCCACAGACCGCCGCCCCAGCCGTGCTCCTCGATCAGGGCCGGCGCCTGGGCCACGGTCAGCACCCCTCCGGCGATGCCGAATCCCTTGGCGAATCCGCTGACACGCGGTGCTTCGCCCTTGGGGACGGGCCAGGGGCTCTTGCCGCGGATCTCGAACTTCCGGCCGGTGAGATCGGCCATCTCGGGCTCGTCGAGGACCTTGGCACGGTTCTTCGTCAACGTCGCTTTCAGGAGCGGGTTCTCCGCCACCATCTTCCCGTAGACGCCGGTGAGATCCTCTGCGTTCAGAGCCTTCCACAGCTCGGCCGCCTCGCTCTTGGCCACCTTCATGTCCTCGTCGGAGAGCATGACATCACTCGCCTTGGACTTGCCCTGCTTCGCCCTGACCCGGGCCTCCCTGTCCTTGCCCATCACGTCGGCCAGTCCGCTCATGGCAGCCCATCCCTTCTCCAGGTGCCAGAGCTTCACGGTCGGCTTCCCGCTGTTGAACTCGTTGATCAGGGCCGTCGCGGTCTTGCCGTCACCGAGGCCGCCCAGTACCTGCGGCCGGAGGTAGAGGTTCGACAGGATTCCCCGGAGCTTCGTGTTCTGAACCTGCGGAGGGCTCGCCCGGGGCTTGTGGAGCCCCGGGTTGTGTGCCTCGCGCGCCTTCTGCGCCTCGTACGCCTGCCTGTCCGGGTCGTACAGACCGGTGGGATCGCGGTGGGTGACGGGGTTGTTGCGGCTGTAGGCGTAGCCGTTCATCTGGAGGGGGTCGGCCGAGTCCATGACCGGGTCCGCCGAGATGAACCGTCCCGTCGACTGGTCGTACTCACGGGCTCCCAGATGGGTCAGGCCCGTGTCCTTGTCGTCGATTCCGACGCCCAGGTAGCTGCGGCTGTCGGGCCAGGTGGCGGGCTGGGTGCCCCGCGCCTCTCCGTACGGCTTGAACGCCCGGCGCGTGAGGGGCTGCCCCGCGGCCATCTCGACCGCGGTGGTCCCGGTGCCGAGATGGTCGGCCAGCAGGACATGCAGCTTGTGGCCGGTGGTGGCTCCGTTGACTGTCGAGCGCACCACGGTGGGGGCACCGTCCTGCGTGTACGCGCGGGTGGCTCGCGTGATCTTTCCGCCCGCGGTCCTCAGCTCGGTCTCCCCCAGGTACAGGACGCTGCCCGAGGGGGTGGACTCCAGGATCCGGTTGCCGTCGGCGTCATAGACGTAGCTCGTCGTCACACCGTCGGAGGTGATCTTCTCGAGCCGGTTCTCGGAGGTCCACTCCAGGTCCTGCGTCACGTCCGCCAGGTCGCGGACCTTCGTGTTGCCGGCCAGGTCGTAGGTGTAGCCCGCGCCCCGGCCGGCCGGTGTGGAGGTCACGTCGGTCAGCGTGTGCGGCTGGGTGACGGTCGTCGGCGAGGTGCCGTTGCCGGTGACCGTCGTTCCGTAGCCGTAGGCGAGCTTCGTGACCTTCGTGGGGTCCAGCGGGCTGTGCTCGGTCATCCCCGCCCGGTTGCCGATCACGTCGAAGGTGTAGCTGTCCCAGTAGGACGTCGTGCCCACCGCGACGGACCCGGTGGCCGGACCCGCGGCGGCGAGCGAAGCGGCCAGGGCCGGGTCGGGGGACGACGAGTCGGTGTCCTCGGCCGTGTCCGGTGCGTCGGCGACCGGGCCCGAGGCGGGCTCGGCGTCCGTCCGGTTTCCCCACACCGCACCGTCCGCGGACTTGCAGCCGGTTCCGTTGCCGCTGCCGAGCGTGGTGACGGAGGACGTCCACGCGTGAACGAGTTCGCCCACGGCGTCATAGGTGAAGCACTGGTTGTCCCAGACGGAGGTGGCTCCGTCCGTCACCTTCCGCGCGTCGGAGGTGACGTTGCCCGCGATGTCGTACGAGTAGAAGTCGTCCGAGATCCGGTGGGAGTTCGCGGTCTCACGGTCGGCCACCTTGCGCTGGAGACGGCCGGTGGTCTCGTCGGTGAAGCTGGTCGTCCAGACCCGGTAGGGCTGCGGGCCGCTGACCGTGCGGAGCGTCTCGCCGTACGGGGAGTAGGTGACGTCGGACGTGTACCAGTTCAGTCCGGACGTCGACACGGGCTGGCCGTCGCTGTTGTACCGGGTGACGACCTTCTCCGCGGCCAGACCGCCCGCCGCGGGCAGCGTCGCCGAGAGCTGTTTGCCCGTCGCCGAGTACGCGTACGCGTATGTGTAGGTCCCGGAGACACCCGTGGTCATGGCGTTCGCCGGGATGACCGTCTGACGGCCGGTGGGCCGGTAGTCGGTGTCGTACCCGGTCACCTTGCTGATGTAGTCGCCGCTCTTGTCGTGGCGGATCGAAGCGACCGGCTTGCCGAGGGCGCCGGCGGCGTCGAAGGTGAACTCCTTGACGGGAGCGGCCGTGGTCGAACCCTCGCGGACCGCCTTGACGCGACCCAGCTCGTCGTACTCCGTGTAGGTGATGCCACGACCGTCCTTGACACTGGTCCGCCGGTCGGCGGCGTCGTAGCCGAACAGGCTCTCGCCGGTGTCGGGGTCCGTCGCGGTGACCGTCCGGCCGCGGGTGTCGTAGGTGTACGTCCAGGTGTTGCCCGCCGGGTCCGTGACCTTCTTCCGGTTGCCTCTGACGTCGTACTCGTACTCGGTGCTGCGCCACTGCGAGGAGTCGGACTTCGTGTACTGCTGGATCTCCGTGACGCGGCCGCGAGCGTCGGTCCAGGTGTTCGTCGCCGGTGCCGCGCCGCCGGCCGGGGCGACGTAGGTGCTGGTGTCGTGGTAGGCGGTGACGGAGGCGTACTGCGGTTCGCCCAGCAGGATGGAGGAGACGCGGACGGGGCGCTCCAGACCGTCGTAACGGGTCCTCGTGAGGCTCGGGACAATGCTGTCGGACGCACGCTTGAACTGGGCGGGCTGCGGGTCTCCGGCGGTCAGGTAGGGCTTGGTCTGCTCACGGACCAGGCCGTGGTCGTTGTAGTACGTGTCCGTGATGATGCGCCCAGGACCGCTCGCGTCGCTCTGCGTCTGGACCTGTCGCATGAGCCCGTCGTACACGGTGACCTGCTTGGCATATCCTCCGTCGTCCTTGAGGGTCTGCACGGTCACGGCCGTCGGTCTGGTCACGGTGGGCGTGGCGACGGCCATCTGATAGGCGATCTGCACGTTGGGCGACTGGGTTCCGGACGAACGGGAGGCCGACCACCCCTTCACCAGCCTGCCGAGACCGTCGTACTCCATGCGTGTCACCCTGCCGTTGGCGTCGGTGACGGTGAGCGGAATGGCCCGTCCGGGGTCGAACGTGGTGACCTCGGGGTGCCCCTTCGGGTTGATGGTCTTGATGGACGTGACCGGGCCGCCGCTGTCGGCCGGGGTGTACTGGGTCTCGGTGACTCCGCCGTCGGGCTTCTTCACCGTGCGGACCCGCCCCAGCGGGTCGTACGTCGAGACGGTGAGGACCGAGTGGGCGGTGCCGCCGCCGTCGATGTCGGCGACGGTCGTCGGCAGCCCCTTCGTCGGTACCGCGCCCCACGCCAGGCTGTCGTAGGAGGTCCGGAGCGATCCGGTCACCTCGGTGGCCGGATCGGCGCCTTCGAACGCGGCGCACGACGTGGCCGTGGAGCGGACGGACTTGGCCAGGCCGATCAGCCCCTTGTCGGGGTTGTGGACGTACTCCGTCCGGGCACAGGTGTAGTCGCTGAGGGTCTCGCCCGTTCCGTTCGGCTTGACGACGGCGCTCTCGACCTGGACGGGGAGCCCGTAGTCCGGATCGACCTCAGTCCGGGTGCGCACGGCCCGCCAGCTGCTCTCGACCGTCTGAATCGCGTCGGACCGGGCGATCCCGGTGCGGTGTGCCAGCAGGGCCGTCGTGCCGTCCCGGTCCCGTGACGCCGTCTGCTTGGACCAGGGGTAGTTGAGGGTGCGCGAGAGGACGCGGCCTCCGCTGCCGTCGTACGTGAGCGTCTCGGCGGCCATGCCGGCGTACTGGTCCTGGTCGTCGGCGAGGAGTGTGACGGCGTTCTTCGAGTCCTTGACGGCCCCGCCCATCCCCTGGAAGTACCGGGTGACAGCGTAGGACTGGGTCTGCGGGCTGCCGCTGGAGGGCACGTTCTTGCTGCCCTCGACGGTGACCACCTGCCGGTAGCCCCGCCAGTCGCTGTAGGTACGCAGGTCGGGCTTGGAGAACTCGTCGTCGCTCTTGGCCCAGGCGGCGCCGGTGTAGCTGTACTTGGTGGTGATGCGGTCGGAGACGCCGGTGATCTTGTCGGTCTCGGTGACCGAGTCCACCACGTACTTGTTGAACCAGGAGAGCGCGGGCTTCTCGTCCTCGCCGTCCGGGGACCAGCGGGTGGGGAAGCAGGTGTTCGTGTTCTTGTCCTGGGCCACCGAGGGCTGGGTACGGCAGCCGCCCTTGTAGATGACCTCGATGTCCGCGCCGTGTTCGGTGGAGATCGCTCCGATGCGGGGCCGGGTGAAGCCGGGGCGCGGGTCGGACGACGAGGTCGGCACGAGGTTGCGGAGCTGGCGGTCCTTCAGGTAGCTGCCGAGGGGGTGGTCGGCGGCGACCACGTAAGGGGAGAAGCTCACCCCGGCGTCCGAGAGCAGGGTGCCGGTGGAGTCGCCCGGAGCGAAGCCCCTACGGGTGATCTTGTTGAGCCACAGGCCGGGCGAGGTGTCGTACCAGTCGCGGGGGAAGCTCTGCTGGAGGCCGTAGGTGTCGACCTTGGCCAGCGCGGTGCTGCCGGGCCGGGCCGACTCGGTGGTGACGGAGTCCAGCCGCTTCCTGCTCCAGAAGGAGGGAAAGGCGGGGCAGAGCTTCGAGTCGGACTTGCAGTTCAGGTTGCCCGGGACGTCCCACCAGGGGCGGTAGGAGGCGGGGTCCTTGGTGTTGTTGAACGCGGCCTCGTCGCAGGCGGAACCGGCCGCCAGGCAGCGCTCCTTCACGTTGAACACGACGCGTGCGGAGGGCGAGGTGAGCGAGGTGGTGCGCAGTCCGTACTCGATGCTGGTCGGGTAGCCGCCGCGGATGTACTGCTCCGGAGACTTGAACTTCTTGTTCGGGGCGTAGTAGTTGGTCTCCTGGGCCCAGTTGATGATCATCGCGTTCCCGTGGACGTCGACGACCTTGTCCAGACCCCAGTACCAGGCCTGCTGCTTCTTGGTGGAACCCTCGGTGCAGCGCGAGTCGGCGAACGCGGCGGCGTGGCAGGGCTCGCCGGGGTGGTTGCCGTATACGGGGACGGTGAACACGGACTTGGTGTCGGCGTGTCCTCCGCCGACCTTGTTCAGGCCGAACGAGTACTGCATGCCGTCGGGCAGGGTGACGAGCCAGTACTCGCCGTTGTTGTCACCGTTGACGCCGTCGCCGGTCTTCAGCTCGACACGGGTGCCGTCGTCGCTCTTCGGGCGGTAGGTGTCGGTCGTGCCCACTCGCACCAGCTCGATCGTCCTGCCGCCGAGAGACATCACGGCGTTGTAGGACACCCAGCAGAGGTCCGAAGTCTTGTACTTCTTCTCCTTGTTGTTGGGTGCTCCCGCGTCCGTGTCCTTCCGGTCGTCCTGGCAGGTCCGGTAGCGACGCTCGATGTGACCGGGCTCGTAGTCCCAGCCCTCACCGATCCACGACGCCTGCGGGGAGCTGGTGGAGGTCTTGCCGTCGACGGCCTGGGACGAGTAGTCGAAGGAGATCTGCGGGGTCGGGCCGGCCGGCGGGGCCGGGACCGTCAGCGGGTAGGACCACGTGAACGCGCCCGAGGAACCGCCGGCCGCCCACTTGCCGTCGCCGATCAGCGGGGTCGCCTTGAACGAACCGCTTTCGCCCGCACCGGAGTCGACCGCACCGACAACCGCCTTGTCGCCGCCCGCGGCAACCGCGGTGGCGAACGCGGTCCGCTCCGCGGTCGGGGACATCAGCGGCGCGGAGGCGGGCGTCACCGTGCCGTCGGCCGCGGTGTCGACCGTCGCCGTGAGCGTCCTGCCGCTGGTGTCGTTGGTCGTCTCCAGCTCCTGGTAGGTCCGGCATTCCTCCAGGTCCGGGGTGGTGAGGTAGCACTCGGGGAACTGGACGAAGCGCAGGCGGGAGGCCCAGTCCGCCCCGTAGAGGTTCTGGTACGCCTTGTAGTCGAGCTCGACGGAGACGGGTACCGAGGCTCCGGCGGGGGCGGTCACGGTGAGCACCGCGCCGTCGACTCCGTCGGCTGCCGGGGCTGCTCGGTCGATGATGCCGACCTGCCAGGTGCCGGTCGGCATCTCGGCGCCGGGCGCGCGGCCCAGTCTCACCGGCAGACTGCCGGCCGGGACCGGCGCGGGGTCGGCCTCGGCGGCCGAGGTGGACTTCGCGCCGGACTTCGCACCGGACGCATCCTGCTGGAGCGCGCTGCCGAAGGTCACGGGCGCGGTGTCACCGGCCGGAGGGCTGGTCGTGCCGGTGGGCGCCTCGGTGGTGTTCTCCGGCGCCTCGGCCGCGATGCTTTCGAGGTTGGCGTCGCGCGTCGATCCGTCGATCAGCTTCTCCTGGCCCAGCTTCTCCAGGACCAGCTCCTCGCGCGGCACCTCCGCCTTCGAGGGGTCGGGCGGGAGGGCGAACGCCTGCACAGGCAGCAGGGCGAGCATCAGACCGGTGGCGATGACCGTGAACACGGCGGAGCGGCGGCGCCTTGGGCGCACGGACGGCAGAACGGGCACAGCGTGGTCCCCCCGGACGACAGGAGCGGCACCTGCCAGTCCACAGGCAATGCCACTTGCTACGAAGGCGTTGATTCTGTGGTCACGCTGTGAAGAAAAGCCAGGCGAAATCGCGCATGCGTGATCATGATCACATCAGGTAACCGATCAACTGCAACAAGTGCCATACAGAACGGGCGAAGCCCCCACGACACCCGATGGGCAGCTCAAGTGGATCATTGGGATCCCATCCCCACTTCCCTCCTGAAAGCCCATCAAATGTGCGCCGGATTTGTGCCTTTGACCGCAGATGGGGCACTTCCCGGCCCCCGCGGAACCACATCGGCGGCGCGTCCGGCTGCCGACGGCTTCCGCGCCCCGCCCCACGGAGGGGCACCGCCCGGCTGCGGTCGGCGACCGTCGGCAGGTGACGCGGTGCCGTTCCTGGGTCATGATCTGCTCGCGTCTTCACACTCTGTGCACAACGGCGTGAGGCGTGAAGGAGAGGAGTGACCGGTCGGCGGTCCGTCACCGATCCGGTATCAGGGGGAGGAAAACGCGCGTATGAAGAGCAGTTGGCGGCCTACGGCCAGACGCAGGACGGCTGCCGCGATCACGGTGGCCGCGATCGTGGTGTCCGGGCTGACCTATGCCGGACTCGACCGGTCCGACGCCCCGGAGGGCCGGACGGCGGCGCCCGACCGCGCCGCCGCTGCGCCGCTGGACGAGGCGGGGGCGGCGTCGAAGGCGAGCAGGACCGGTTCACCGGTGGAGGCGTCGGCGCTGCGTACCGCGTACTCGACGACCTGGGCGCGCCCGGACGGGCTGCTTCAGCGCCGGATTCACACCAGCCCGGTACGGGCCAAGGTGGGGGGTCACTGGAAGGCCATCGACCCGAACCTGTCCCGGGTCGAGGGCGGCTGGTCCCCGAGAGCCACCAACACCCGCATGACGTTCTCTCCCGGAGCGGCGGGCAACGGTTCGGCACGGGCCTCGCGCGCCACCATCCGCAGGGCCTCCCTGGTCACCGACGCGGGAGCGGCCGGCGGAAACGCGCTGGTGACGCTGACGACGGGCGGCCACGACATCGTGCTGACCTGGCCGGGGCCGATCCCGCAGCCCATCATCGACGGTTCCCGTGCGCTCTATCCGGAGATTCTGCCGGGTGCGGATCTCCTGCTGACGGCGGACGACGGCGGGTTCGCACAGGTCGTCGTGGTGAAGAACCGTCAGGCAGCCGCCGATCCGCGCGTGGCGCAGCTCTCGTACGGCCTGTCCTCGCCCGACCTGCGCTTCCTGCTGGACCCGACCAGCGCCATACTCAGCGCCGTGGACGCCGAGGGCGAGGAAATCGCCGTGTCCCCCACTCCGTTGATGTGGGACAGCTCCGGGACACCCGCGATGTCCGACGGCGCCGCGGGCTCGTCGGATCCGCCGCCGAGCAGCGAGCCCGAGCCGACCGACACGCCCGACGGCGGATCCGTCAGCGAGGAGCCGTCCGCCTCCCCCGAACCGACCGGCACCGTCAACGACGGTGACCAGGGCGACACCTGGAACGAGGTGCTCACGGAGGCGACGGACGAGGCGCCCGACCCCTCCGCCACCGAGCCGACCGGAACCGAACCCCCGGTGCCGGGCGAGCCGACCCCCGAACCCACCCAGTCCGGTCCGGCCGCGACGCTCTCGCTGACTGCGCTGTCCGGCCCGCAGCCCGACTCCCGAGGAACCCTCGTGGAGGCCGATCTCTCGGGCAGTGACTGGCTCCTGACGCCTGATCAGGCATTTCTGACCGACCCGGACACCGTGTATCCGGTGTTCATCGACCCGTCGGTGAAGAAGCACACCAACGACTGGACCACCGCCTACAGCCGTCACCCCAGCGCGAACTTCTACAACGGACGGAACTTCAACAAGGGCGGCACGCACGAGGCCCGGGTCGGCTTCGAGTCCGACACGTGGGGCACCTCCCGGTCGTTCTTCACCATCGACTGGGACGCCGACCTCAAGGGCGCCACCGTCCACGAAGCGACCCTGCGGGTCCTGGAGACGTACGCGTGGTCGTGCAGCCCCCGTCGGATGGACATCTATCTGACCGGTGAGATCAGTTCCAAGACCACCTGGAAGAACGCGCCGAAGATGACCAGCGCCAACAAGCTGGCCAGCCGCAGCTTCGCGCACGGCTGGAAGTCCGCGTCCTGCCCCGACAAGTACGAGGCGTTCAACGTCAAGCCGACCGCCCAACGCGCCGTGAACGGCGGCTGGAAGACCATGACGCTCGGCTTCCGTGCCACGGACGAGAGCTCGCAGTACTCCTGGAAGAAGCTCCAGGCCGACGGCGGCAACGACCCCTACGTCGACCTGCTCTACAACCGTCCGCCCGCCGCGCCCACCGCTCTCGACCTCGATCCTGAGCTGAGCTGCGACACCACGGCGCCGTACGTCAATGTCGCCGCCTCACAGATCACGTTCTGGGCCAACAGCTCCGACAAGGACGGCAACCTCGCCACCGTCCGCTTCGAACTGTGGCCGACGGGCGGCAGCGGAAACCTGCTCGGCTCCAAGGCCAACGTCTCCGTCGGCAGTGGGACCTCCTCGGCGCGCGTCCATACGAGCCCACTGGCCACCACCGGCCTCAAGAACGGCGTGACCTACTCCTGGCGTGCGCGATCGGTCGACAAGTACGGCGCGACATCCGGCTACGCACCGGCCTCGGCCGTACCGTGCCGGTTCGTCTTCGACAACGCCAAGCCGTCTCCGCCGGTCATCACCTCACCGCACTTCCCCGACGCCGACGCCGCGGACGACGGATTCGGCAATGCTCCCGAGGACTCGAAGTGGAGCACGGTCAAGTTCGGCACGGCCGGCACCTTCGTCTTCAAGGCCGCCCAGACCGACGTGGTGAAGTACGAGTTCAGCTTCAACCAGGGCTCGTACGTCTTCTCCGCCGCCCGGACCAACGGCGCGGCGGTCACCACGCTCACCACCGTCTCGAACGCCAAGCCCCCGCTCGCCGGACCCAACGTCCTCTACGCGCGGACGGTCGACGACGCCGGGAACAAGTCCGAGCCGCGCAAGTACCTCTTCTACGTCACCCCGCGCGACCAGGCCGACGCCCCCGGCGACTTCGGCGGCGACAAGCTCCCCGACCTGATGGTGGTCGACGGCAACGGCGACCTGCGCGCCTACCCCTCCGAGTACACCACCGACCTCACCAAGGGCACCGGCCGACTCGGATTCTCCGGATCCGCCGGCTACCAGGACAACCCGGCCAAGGATCCCAGCGGCGACGACGGCAAACCGGCCTACGTCGGCGCGCCCAGGGGGTACTGGAAGAACACACTGATCACGCACCTGGGTGACATCTACGGCGGCGACGGCCTCCAGGACCTCGTCGCACGCCGTGAGAACAAGCTGTGGGTCTATCCCGGCGACGGATACGGCGCCGTCAACATCGAGAAGCGCCAGGAGATCCTCCTGCCCGCCAACGCGCCCAAGCCGGACACCATCACCCAGATCGTGTCCGCCGGAGATGCCACCGGCGACGGGCAGGCAGACTTCTTCGCCACCGTCGGTGATGCCATCTGGGCCTTCGTCGGCTACAACGGCGCCACCATCGACCGGGCCGTACAGCTCTCCAGTTCCCCCTGGACCGCTCGCGACATCGTCACCGTGCAGGACATCACCGGTGACGGGGTCACCGACCTCGTCTACCGCTCCGACGAGTCCGGCCGCCTCCTGCTGCGCACCGGCAAGAAGGCCACGGGCGGCGGGGTCGACCTCAACTCGCTGGCCGCCGCTGTCAACTCCGCCGACGGAGCCGACAGCGTCTACGGGGCGAGCGGCTGGGGATCCTCCTCCATCCGGTTCCTCTTCGGTACCCCCGATGCCAACGGGGACCAGATCCCGGACATCTGGACGCTCAGAACCGATGGCACCGTGCGTTTCTACGCCGGTTCCCGGACGGCCCTTGCGGGGTCCGGAACCCAGATAGTCACCGGGTGGCAGAACAAGATGGCCATCGGCTGACACCCGGGGCTGCGCGTCAGCGAGTCCGGCCGGCCCCGGCCGGGCTCGCTGACGCCCGGCCGCCAGACCCCCCCCCCACGCCCC
>NZ_JBEOVJ010000078.1:0-39792 GCF_040295435.1 Streptomyces sp. NPDC002809 | reverse complement strand
GGCCACCGCGGCCGACACCGTGGACGTCGTCCTCGCCGGTCCGCGGGCGCTCCACGGCTCGACGGTCGAACCGTGCCGGCCGGCCGGGGCTGCCGGCCGGGCCACGCGCTCCGGCTCACCGGCCCGTGCGCAGCCGGCGCCACGGGGTGAACGTGAACACCGCGCCGCCCAGCAGGATCGCCGTGCCGGCGACCAGGCCGAGTGCGCGCAGGGAGCCGTTGTCCTCGGCCCCGGTGGCCGCGAGCCCGCCGCCGGACGCCGTGCCGCCGCCCGCCGCCGCTCCGCCGGAGCCCGCGGTGTCACCGCCGGAGGCACCGCCTTCCTGGGCGGTGGTGTCGAGTTCGAGCGACGCCTTGGTGCCGCTCTTGGCCGTGCACGGGATGCTCATCTTCGCGGTACCCAGCGTGACGTCGATCTTCAGGTCGCCGGGGGTGAGGGTGGACTTGCCGGAGGCACCCGGCTTGTACGTGCCGGTCATGTCGGACAGGTCGACCGGCTTGTTCGCCTCCAGGGCCTTGGGGTTCCCCGGCCCGGTGACGGTGACGGAGCCCTTGTCGGCGCCGCCGATGACGATCTGCATGGACGGTTTGAGCGCGCCCGCGGGCAGCGCGGCCGGGCTGTCCATCACACCCTTGGCGGTCTTGACCGTGAGCGCGTAGCTCCCGCCGTTCTTCTTGGCGTTGATCGTCACCTTGGAGGCGATGTCCTTCACCGGGCTCGGCGGCTGGCAGGAGAAGTTCACGACGACTTCCTTGCCCGGGAAGTCCGTGGCACCGCCGCTGCCGCCGGAGTCCGAACCACCGGAGTCCGAACCACCGGCGGTCGTGCCACCGGCGGTCGTACCGCCGCTGGTGGTACCGCCGGAGGTCGTGCCGCCCGCGGTCGTCGTGCCGCCGCTGGTGGTACCGCCCGCGGTCGTCCCCCCGGCCGTCGTGCCCGCGGTCGTTCCCCCGGCCGTCGTGCCGCCGGTGGTGGATCCGCCGCCGTCCGTGACCTTGATCGTCGCGCCCGGCTGGACCGTCTCCTTCGGGGTGCACTTGGTGTCCGTGGAGATCGGCTTCGAGACGTTGAGGGCGTACGCGTCCGGTGTCAGTGTCAGGTCACCCGCCTTCTCCAGCTTCAGAGTGCCCTTCATGTCCGACACGACCATCGGGCTCTTCCTGGGGATCGGCGGGTTCTGCCGCGGCCCCTCCATCTTCAGGTCGCCGGTGGCGGCGCCGCCCAGCTTGATGGTGCCGGTCGGCTTGATGGTGTCCTTCTCGAGATCGAGGACGTCGGGGTTGTCCGAGGCGCCCTGGATCGTCTTCCACACGACCTCGACGGTGTCCCCGACCTTCGCCGTGGCGGGCGCGGTCAGCTGCACCTTGGTGGTGCCCTGGACGGGCGGCAGTCCGGAGATGGCCGGGGGTATGCACTCCGTCTTGTACGAGATGTCGGCGGCCTGGGCAGGGCTCGCGGCCAGCAGCATGCCCGCCCCGCCGATCATCATCGCGACTCCCGCCGCGACCGTCCTGCGTTGCGTACTCACGAATGTCCCTTCGTCGTCGGTCTGTGCTCTGACGGTGCGGAATCAGGGGTGAACCACGGCAGCGCGGCCGTGGTGGTGCTCGGGCCCGTCGCGGGCGCGGGGCCGGCGTCCGGGGCCGGGGCGCGCCGCAGCTTCGGGAACCTCACGGTCGGGCCGGTGCCCGGGGACGTGCGCTGCCCCCGGCGGCCCGCCGCGTGCGCGGGGCGCGGCCGTACCTTGTCGACGATCGCCATGCCGATGCGGAACACGGCCGCGGGCACGACGAGGCAGAGCAGGATCCAGAAGAGCGTCACGCCCCACGGGCGGCCGACCCCCCATGGCTGCTCGGCCAGCACCTTCGTGCCGTACTTCAGTGAGATCTGGTAGTCGCCGTGGGCGCCCGCAGTCAGCTCGACGGGCAGTTCGATACGGGCCTTGCGGCCGGGCTCGACCGTCCCCCGCCACTGCCGCTCCTCCCACTGCGCGGCGTAGACGCCGTGGGCGGTGCCGACCCGGAAGACCGGGTCCTTGACCGGCGCCGAGCCCAGGTTGCCGACCGTGAACACGAGCCGGCGCGACGGCGGGGCGCCGAACCAGGTGAGGATCCCGCTGTCGCCCTCCAGCCGGGTTGCCGCGAGGACGGCGAGCTTTCCGTTCCCCGTCTGCTTCGGCAGAGCGGCGACGGGGTGGCCCGCGACCACGAACACCGCGTCCGCGAGGGCCTGTTCGCCGGTGACCGTGGCGACATGGACCACGCAGGGGCACGGCGCGGGCGGCTCGGCGACCGGCAGTTTCTTGGTGAAGGACCCCTTCTTGTCCGTGGTGACGGCTCGGCCGTCCGCGTTGGAACAGGAGTTGGTGCCGCCGATCACGCCGCGCCCGGGGGTGGACTGCCCGCAGATCAGCATCATGAGCAGGGTGTCGGGCCGCCAGCCCTTGCCCTTGACGGTGATCTCGCCGCCCTTGCCCGCCTGCTTCTCCGAGAGCGTGACCACCGGTTTCGGGTCCGCCGCGCCGGGGCTTTCGGCCTGGGCCCCGGGCGCGGTCAGCAGCAGGGCGGGCAGTATCGCGGCCAGCAGTACGGCGAGCAGTACGCCCGCCCGCCCGCGGCCGTCGCTCCGGAATGCCGCCGGTCCGGTCCGTCCAGTCACGATTCCGCTCCCGCCTTCACCAAGTGCCTCTCGTCGGAGTGCTGTCGGAGATCCGGGGCCGGGACGGCCCCGTAGTCATGTGCGCCCCGCCGCGTCCCGCGCCGGAGGCCGTACACACCGGCGGCGACGGCGGCCAGGAGGAGCAGCGCGCCGCCGGTCACCGGCGCCCAGGGCACGAAGACCGCCGAGGCGGTCGCCTCGTCGTGCGCCCCGCCGGCCGCCGTGACGCGCAGCCGTACGGTGGCGGAGTCGAGGGACGGGACGTCCCGCCACGGCTCGGTGAGCCGCACCCGCTGACCGGGCAGCAGTTCCACGGGCAGAGCCCGGGCGCCGCGCCGCAGCAGGGTCCCGAACACCCCGTCCGCGCCGACGGACAGGCGCGGCACGAGGACCGCGTTGCCCCGGTTGACCAGCGTGTAGTGGATGGTCCCGCCGCTCACCGTCACGTCCTCCACCGTGAGCGCGGCCAGTGTCGGCCCGCCGACCCGCAGCTGGACCCGTACGCCCACCGAGCGGCCGCCGCTCTCGGCGACGATCGCACCGGGGTGGTCACCGGGCTGCGCGCCCTCGGGCACGGTGAAGGAGACCGGCACGTCGGCCCGGGTCCTGCCGGGCACCGTCACCTCGGCGCTCGCCGTCCGCAGCCAGGCCCCGGTCCCGGTGGATCCGTGCGCACCGCGCACCGCGAATCCGCCGTTCCCCGTGTTGTACGCATCGGCACCCCGCAGCCGTACGGTGACCGGCTCCGGTCCCGGGTTGGTGACCGAGAGCCGGTCCTCCAGGACGCTGCCGGGCAGGCCCTCCAGGTAGAAGTACGGTCTGCCCTCGCCCTGTCCGGGGCCGTTCGCCGCGGGCTGCGCCGTCCACGCCGGGCCGGCCGGGTGCTCGGTGGCACCGGCCACCGCCGCCATGGCGACGGTGCACCACAGAGCGGCGAGCAGCGGCAGGGCACGGGCCAGACGTCGCGCGGCGGACGGTCGTGCGGCGACGGGTCCTGGGACGAGACGGGTGGCATGACCGGTCAACGGCGGCATGGGCGGCTCCCTGGTGCGTGACGGCGGCGGCGGTTCGCGCGGGGGTCAGCCCGTGGCCCGCTGCCCCCGCCTGGTGAGCCACAGCACGCCGGCCGCACCGGTCAGCAGCACCGTGCCGCCGAGCGTGCCGAGCGCCACCGCCGAGTCCAGCGGGCCGGTCTTGGGCAGCGAGTCGTTGCTGCCGGTCGTGCTCGTACCGCCGCCCGCCGCGGTGACGTCGAGGGAGAGCGAGGGGCCCGGGTTGTTCGACGGGGTGCAGGTCGTCGTCGTACCGAGCGCCTTGATGGTGAGCACCCCTGCGGTGAAGTCGACCTTGCCGCTCTTCTTCGGGGTGTACGTCCCCGACAGGTCACTGATCTTGATGGGGCTGTTCGCGGGAATGGCGGCGGCGTTGGGCGCTCCGGCGACCGTCACCTGCCCGGGGTCGGCACCGCCCACCTTGATCACTGCACTGGGGCTCATCGCCCCCTTGCCCAGTTCGACCGGGCTGGAGGAGACGCCTTTCTGGAAGGACATCGTGAGCTTGTAGCCGCTGCCGCTCTTCACGCTCTTGATGTCGATCGGAGAGACTGCGGCCTTGTCCCCGATCGGGGTCTTGCACTGGTAGTTGACGTCGACGACCGTCGCGTGGGCGGCGGGCGCGGCCAGCAGCACCACCGCGCTCGCCAGCCCGGACGCCAGCGCGAGAGCTGTTCGCTTCTGGTACGACACCTCGAGTTCCCCTCATGCCGGGAGTCGCCGCGCGCCGCTTCACCGCGGCACAAATAACTGACGACACATCAGATTGGGCGCTCAAGGTACGCCCGGGGCCTTGTGGAGGGAAGACAAAGAGCGCGCCGGATCGGCGCGCTCTTCGAGGGGCGTACGAGCCCAGGGGGACGAGCAGGGGAAACCCGCTCGGGGGGCTATGCGGGGGCGGCCAGCTCCGCCCAGACGGTCTTGCCGGGCTCGCCGGGCACCCGTACGACTCCCCAGTCCAGGCAGAGCCGCTGCACGATGAACATGCCGTGCCCGCCGGGCCGTCCCGCCCGGTGCGGGGTGCGGGGTGCGGGCTGTCCGGCGCCGCCGTCGGCGACCTCCACCCGCAGCGCCTTCGGCGAGCGAGCGATGCGGAGCTCGTCGGGGCCGTCCGCATGCAGGCACGCGTTGGTGACCAGCTCCGAGACGACCAGCAGGACGTCCTCGGCGGCGGCACGGCGGTCGGCGGTCGAGGCGGGGAGCCAGCCCCAGTCGTGGAGCGCCTGGCGGGCGAAATCGCGGGCCGTCGGCACGATGCCGCTGGCCTCCCGCAGCGACAGCGTGCGCCACTGCCGCTCCGCGGGCTCCACGTGCGCGGCGGAGGGAACGTCGGGACGCGCGTCAGCGGGCGTGCCGGCGTCGGAGCGTGCACCCACGCCCGCGCCCTCCGACTCGCGGCCGAGGTCGCCCGGCGGATGCTGCCGGGTGGTGCTCATCAGCGCTTCACCTCACCGATTCACCATGTCGCCATCGAACAGATACAGAAACGAATACTGATATGGACACTGATACAGGTACCGCACAGACACGAAGCGTGCAGGTCTCCCACGGCTCGCCGAGGTGTCTCCTGCCCGGTCGAATCGTGACAACACCCACTTCATCTACGCGGAGCGCGTGACACGGGCGACAGAAGGGGTGCCCGGGGTGTCGAAACGCGCCACGATCAGGTGTCCAGAGCCTCTTCGAGGGAGTCGTGGACGGTGAATACCGCCTCGGCCCCGGTGATCTCGAAGACCCGCGCCACCACCGGCAGCATTCCGGCCAAATGGACCCCTCCCCCGGCCGCCTCCGCCTTGAGGCGGGCACCGAGCAGCACATTGAGCCCGGTGGAATCACAGAATTCGAGCCGCGAGCAGTCGACCACCAGGCGCACACGCCCTTGCTCGACCGCGTGCTCCAAGGGCTCGCGCAGCAGTTCCGCCGTGTGGTGATCCAGCTCACCCACCGGCGTGACAACCTCACTGCGGCCATCGGTCCGGGCCTCGACCTGAAGCCGACCCCGGTTCGCGCTGCCGACCGTCCCGCGGTCCATGCCCGTCCCTCTTCGCCTCGTCACTGTCCGCATCGACGCACGTGCAGATGAGTTGCACACGTCGCCGACGCCCTTAAAACAGTACGCGTTCCGTGCGCCACGCGGTAGCCGAAGACCTCAACAAACCGGACATATAGCGTCAATTGGAGGTTGTGACGACCTGCAAGGACCGGGTAAGGGTAGGGGGACACCAAAACACGGCCGGCTTTGGAGGCGCCGCTTCACCGCAGGAACACGTATGGGCATCGGCAGCCATATGCCGAGAACGATGGAGGAGACCATGTCACCCCGGCTCGACGAACCGCGTACCCACAACGCGACGTCAGCATGTCCTCAGGGACTGACCGAATCAGACTCCCCTGCTGCGGCCGTCCTGGACGGCACGCGCAACAGCACCACCAGCAGTGGCAGTGACACCAGCAGTACCGAAGACAACCGCAGTACCGACGGCGTGACCGGTCTCGAAGGACTTCCCGAGATCCCGCCCTACTCCGAAGTGGGGCCCCTGGACGCCAGGGCCTTGTCGAAGACGCTCTTCGCCCGGCTGGATTCCCTCGAAGAGGGCACGCACGAGTACTCCTACGTACGCAACACGCTCGTCGAACTGAACCTGGCCCTGGTCAAGTTCGCCGCCTCCCGGTTCCGCTCGCGCAGCGAACCGATGGAGGACATCATCCAGGTCGGCACCATCGGCCTGATCAAGGCGATCGACCGGTTCGAACTCAGCAGGGGCGTCGAGTTCCCGACCTTCGCGATGCCGACCATCATCGGCGAGATCAAGCGCTTCTTCCGTGACACCAGCTGGTCCGTGCGCGTACCGCGCCGCCTGCAGGAGCTCCGGCTCGACCTGGCCAAGGCGGGCGACGAGCTCGCCCAGCAGCTGGACCGATCGCCCACCGTGGGCGAGCTCGCCGACCGCCTCGGCATCACCCACGACGAGGTCGTCGAGGGCATGGCCGCGAGCAACGCGTACACCGCGAGCTCGCTGGACGCCAAGCCCGAGGAGGACGACAACGAGGGCGCGCTGGCCGACCGGATCGGCTACGAGGACCACGGACTCGAAGGCATCGAGTACGTCGAGTCCCTGAAGCCGCTGATCGCCTCGCTGCCGGGCCGCGACCGGACGATCCTCTCGCTCCGGTTCGTCGCCAACATGACGCAGTCGGAGATCGGCGAGGAGCTCGGCATCTCGCAGATGCACGTGTCGCGGCTGCTCTCCCGCACCCTGGTCAAGCTCCGCAAGGGACTGACCCTGGAGGAATGAGCGGGCACCCGCAACACGCTTGCGGAGACTGCCGGATCAAGGACCTGCCCCGCCGAGGGGCAGGTCCTTCCGCGTTGGTGACGCCGGTTCAGAGGGGGCGCGGTGCCACCACGCGCTCGCCGCTCCGCCAGACCTCGTGGACCAGCGGTACGCCCGGCCGGTAGGCGAGGTGGACGTGGCTGGGGGCGTCGAGGACCACCAGATCGGCGCGGGCGCCCGGGGCGATCCGGCCGATGTCACCGCGCCGCAGGGCCGCCGCGCCGCCCGCGGTGGCGGACCAGAGCGCCTCGTCGGGCGTCATGCCCATGTCGCGGACGGCGAGGGCGATGCAGAACGGCACGGACGAGGTGAACGAGGAGCCCGGGTTGCAGTCCGTGGAGAGCGCGACGGTGGCGCCCGCGTCGAGGAGGCGGCGGGCGTCGGGCCAGGCGGCCCGGGTGGAGAACTCGGCGCCGGGGAGCAGCGTGGCGACGGTCTCCGACCGGGCCAGGGCGTCGACGTCGGCGTCGGTGAGGTGGGTGCAGTGGTCGGCGGACGCGGCATCGAGCTCGACGGCGAGCTGGACGCCGGGGCCGTGCCCCAGCTGGTTGGCGTGGACCCGGGGGTGGAGCCCCCTGGCCCGGCCCGCGGTCAGGATCGCCCGGGCCTGGTCGCCGTCGAACGCGCCCTTCTCGCAGAAGACGTCGATCCAGCGCGCGTACGGGGCGCAGGCCTCGAGCATCGGGCCGGTGACCAGGTCGACGTAGCCGGCCGGGTCGTCCGCGTAGTCCGGGGAGACGATGTGGGCGCCGAGGAAGGTGACCTCGTCGGTGTGGCGGGCCGCGATGCGCAGGGCACGGGCCTCGTCCTCGACGGTGAGGCCGTATCCGGACTTGGTCTCGAAGGTCGTGGTGCCCTGGCGCAGCGCCTCGGCGAGGTAGCGGGCGACGTTGGCGGAGAGCTCCTCGTCGGTGGCGGCGCGGGTGGCGGCGACGGTGGTCCTGATCCCGCCCGCGCTGTAGGCGCGGCCGGACATGCGGGCGTTGAACTCCTGGGTGCGGTCGCCCGCGAAGACGAGGTGGGAGTGGGAGTCGACGAAGCCGGGGATCACGGCCCGGCCGCCCGCGTCGACGGCGTTGTCAGTGGCGGGTGTCCTGCTTGACCCACCGGTCCAGACGACCCGGTCGCCCTCGATGACGACGGCCGCGTCCTGGATCAGTCCGAGGGGGGAACCGTCACCGAGGGAGGGGTCGTTGGTGACCAGTGCGGAGATGTGGGTGAGGGCGGTCGTCGTCATCGGGGTGCTGCTCTCCTTGCGTCTGGGCGGTGGAGGGGTCTCCGCCTGGGTGCTCAGTGGTGCAGCGCCGCGACGGCTTTCGCGAGAGCCCCGGGGACGTCGCCGACCAACGCGTGGTGTCCGTCGCGGACGATGTGCCGGCCCGCGACCACGGTGTGGCGCACATCGGCCGCGGAGGCTGCGAATACGGCTGTTTCGGCTGCCAGCCGGGGCACCGGCCCCGCTGTTCTGACGGAGTCGAGGGCGACGGTCACCAGGTCGGCCGGGGCGCCCGGTTCGAGGACGCCCGCGTCGGGCCGGCCGAGTGCGGCGTGGCCGTCGGCGGAGGCGGCGCGCAGGAGTGCGGCGGCCGTCCAGTGACCGCGGGTCCGGGTGCGCAGGCGCTCGTTGAGCTCCATGGCGCGCGCCTCTTCGAAGAGGTCGATCACCGCGTGGCTGTCGCTGCCGAGGGAGAGCGGCGATCCGGCGCGCTGGAGGGCGACGGCGGGGCCGATGCCATCGGCCAGGTCGCGTTCGGTGGTCGGGCACATGCAGGTGCCGGTGGCCGAGGAGCCGATGAGCTCGATGTCCTCGCCGGTGAGGTGGGTGTTGTGCACCCCGGTGGTGCGCGGGCCGAGGACGCCGTGGTCGGCGAGGAGCCGGGTGGGGGTGCGGCCGTGGGTGGCGATGCAGGCGTCGTTCTCCGCGGTCTGCTCGGAGAGGTGGACATGGAGCGGGGCCTGCCGCTCCTCGGCCCATCGGGCGACGGTGGCGAGCTGATCGGCGGGGACGGCCCGCACCGAGTGGATCGCGGCGCCGATCAGTGCGTGTTCGTCGCCCTTGAGGAGGGAGGCGCGTTCCGCCCAGGCGTCGGCGGTGGTGTCGGAGAAGCGCTGCTGGTGCCGGTCGGGCTTCTGGTACTGGGAGGGCCGGCGGCCGAATCCGGCGGCGAGATAGACGGTGTCCAGCAGGGTGATCCGGATGCCGGCCTCGCGGGCAGCCGCGATCAGGGCCTCGCCCATCGCGTTGGGGTTGTCGTACGGGACGCCGCCCGGCGCGTGGTGCAGGTAGTGGAATTCGCCGACCGCGGTGATGCCGGCCAGCGCCATCTCGGCGTACACGGCACGGGCCAGGTCGTAGTACGTGTCGGGCGTGAGCCGGGACGCGACCTGGTACATGATCTCGCGCCAGGTCCAGAAGGTGCCGGAGCCGACCTGGACGGTGGAGCGCAGGGCACGGTGGAAGGCGTGCGAGTGGGCGTTGGCGAGACCGGGCAGGGTGAGCCCGCGCAGCACGACGGCGCCGGGCGGCGGGGTGTCGACGCCGGTCCGCACACCGGCGACGCGCCCGCCGGCGACCTCCAGGACGACGTCCGGTTCGACATGGGTGCCGAGCCAGGCATGGGACAGCCAGTACGTCACGGTGACGGGCTTGCCCGTCGGCTCCGTTGTCAGCTCCGTCGTCAGCGGCACGCGAGACCTTCCAGTACGTCGGCGAGTGCGATCACCCCGGCCACGCAGTCGTCCTCGGCGGCGTACTCGGCCGGCGAGTGCGAGATCCCGGTGGGGTTCCGTACGAACAGCATGGCGGTAGGGACCGAAGCGGACAAAATACCCGCGTCGTGCCCTGCTCCGGTGCCCAGTACGGGAACGTCGCGTCCGGTGTCCCGGATGGCGGAGCCCTTGAGGATCGCGCCCAGCTCGTCGCGCAGGGCGTGCTGGAACTCCACGACGGGCGTGAAGGACTCCCGCACGACGTCGAGGTCGATCCCGGCCCGCCCGGCGTGCTCCCGGGCGGCCCGCTCGATACCGGCGACGACGGTGTCCAGGGTGTCCTGGTCGGCGGCGCGGGAGTCGAGCCAGCCGCGCACGAGCGAGGGGATGGCGTTGACACCGTTCGGCTCGACGGCGATCTTGCCGAAGGTGGCGAGGGCGCCGGTCAGTTCCGCCTCCCGGCGGGCCGCGAGCACGGTCTCGGCGTACGTGAGCATCGGGTCGCGGCGGTCGACGAGCCGGGTGGTGCCCGCGTGGTTGGCCTCGCCCCGGAAGTCGAACCGCCAGCGCCCGTGCGGCCAGATCGCGGAGGCGATCCCGACCGGGTCGCCGCCGACGTCGAGGGAGCGGCCCTGCTCTACGTGGAGCTCGACGAACGCGCCGATACGGGCGAGCCGTTCGGGGTCCGGCCCGATGGCGTCGGGGTCGTACCCGGCCGCCTCCATGGCCTGCGGCAGTGTGATGCCGTCGCCGTCGCGCAGCCGGTGCGCGGCCTCGGCCGTCAGCTGCCCGGCGGCGAGCCGGGAGCCGACGCAGGCGAGGCCGAAGCGCGCCCCTTCCTCGTCACCGAAGTTGGTGATGGCCAGCGGTCGGGTGAACTCCACTCCCCTGCGGCGGAGTTCATCGAGTGCGGCGAAGGAGGACACGACCCCGAGCGGCCCGTCGAAGGCTCCGCCGTCCGGGACGGAGTCGAGGTGCGAACCGGTGACGACGGCGTCCCCCGCCAGGGGGTCGCCGAGCCAGGCCCACTGGTTGCCGTTGCGGTCCACCTCGCAGTCGAGGCCGCGGGCCTCGGCCTGCATCCGGAACCAGAGGCGGCAGTCGGCGTCGGCCCCGGTCCAGGCGTAGCGCCGGTAGCCGCCGGACTCGGCGTTGCGGCCGATGTTCCGCAACGACGCCCACATCGCGTGGAAGGTGGGGCTCACGCGGCGGCCCCACCGGTGCCGGGCGCGCCGCCCGTGCCGGACTCCGCGTCCGGGCCGCCCTCGCGCATCGGCACCCGCACGCCCTTGTCCGACGCCACGGACTCCGCGATGTCGTAACCGGCATCCACATGCCGGATGACGCCCATGCCGGGGTCGTTGGTCAGCACCCGGCGGATCTTCTCGCCCGCCAGCTTCGTACCGTCGGCGACCGTCACCTGTCCGGCGTGGATGGAGCGGCCCATGCCGACGCCGCCGCCGTGGTGGAGGGAGACCCAGGAGGCGCCGGAGGCCACGTTGACCATCGCGTTCAGCAGCGGCCAGTCGGCGATCGCGTCGGATCCGTCGAGCATGGCCTCGGTCTCCCGGTACGGGGAGGCCACGGATCCGCAGTCCAGATGGTCGCGCCCGATCGCCAGCGGCGCCGCGAGCTCGCCGCTCGCCACCATGTCGTTGAACCGCTCGCCGGCCCGGTCCCGCTCGCCGTAGCCGAGCCAGCAGATACGGGCGGGCAGGCCCTGGAAGTGGACGCGCTCGCCGGCCATCTTGATCCAGCGGTGCAGCGACTCGTTCTCCGGGAAGAGCTCCAGCATCGCCTTGTCGGTCTTGTGGATGTCGGAGGCCTCGCCGGAGAGGGCCGCCCAGCGGAACGGGCCCTTGCCCTCGCAGAACAGCGGCCGGATGTAGGCGGGCACGAAGCCGGGGAAGTCGAAGGCCCGCCCGTATCCCGCGAGCTGGGCCTCACCGCGGATCGAGTTGCCGTAGTCGAAGACCTCCGCACCGGCGTCCATGAAGCCGACCATCGCCTCGACGTGCCGGGCCATCGACTCCCGCGCGCGCTGGGTGAAGTCGGCGGGCTTCTCGGTGGCGCAGGACGCCATGTCGTCGAAGTCGACGCCGAGCGGGAGGTAGGCCAGCGGGTCGTGCGCGCTGGTCTGGTCGGTGACGATGTCGATGGGGGCGCCCTCGGCGAGCATCCGGGGCAGCAGTTCCGCGGCGTTGCCGAGCAGGCCGATGGAGAGCGGCTTGCGCGCGTCCCTCGCCTCGGTGGCCAGCTGGAGGGCGTGCTCCAGGCTGTCCGCCTTCACGTCCAGGAAGCGGTGCTCGATGCGGCGCTCGATGGCGCGCGGGTCGCAGTCGATGCAGATCGCGACGCCGTCGTTCATCGTCACGGCGAGCGGCTGGGCGCCGCCCATGCCGCCGAGGCCGGCGGTCAGCGTGATCGTCCCGGCCAGCGTCCCGCCGAACTTCTTCGCGGCGACGGCGGCGAACGTCTCGTACGTGCCCTGCAGGATGCCCTGCGTGCCGATGTAGATCCACGATCCGGCGGTCATCTGGCCGTACATGGTGAGCCCGAGCGCCTCCAGGCGGCGGAACTCCTCCCAGTTCGCCCAGTCACCGACCAGGTTGGAGTTGGCGATCAGGACGCGCGGGGCCCACTCGTGCGTCTGCATGACGCCGACCGGCCGCCCGGACTGGACGAGCATCGTCTCGTCCTGCTTGAGCGTCCGCAGCGTGCGGACCATCGCGTCGAACGAGCGCCAGTCGCGGGCCGCCTTGCCCGTGCCGCCGTAGACGACGAGCTTGTCGGGGTGCTCGGCGACCTCGGGGTCGAGGTTGTTCTGCAGCATGCGCAGCGCGGCTTCCTGCTGCCATCCCAGGGTGCTCAGTTCGGTACCTCGCGGTGCCCGTACGGGGCGGGGTCCTGACATGGCGATGCCTCCTCGCGACTGTGAATTTTCTATTCACATCTTGAGTGGCTGAATAGCTCCAGTCAACAGGGCGCGGGCGGACAGCCCGGCAGGCCCACCCCGGGGGTGCGGCCTGCCGGGTGAGCGCGGGCTCAGGCGGTGACGATCGTGACCTCGATGTCGCCTCGGGTGACCTTGGAGTACGGGCAGATCTGGTGCGCCTTCTCCACCAGCTGGGCGGCCGTGGCGGCGTCGACCGAGGGGATGGACGCCGTGAGCTCGGCGACGATCCCGAAACCGGCGTCGTTCTTGCCGATGCCGACCTTCGCGGTCACGCTGGAACCCGTGACGTCGATGCCCTTCATCTGGGCGATGATCCCGATCGACGCGTGGAAACACGCGCTGTAGGCGGCCGCGAAGAGCTGTTCGGGGTTGGTACCCGCACCGCTGCCTCCCAGCTCCTTGGGCTGGCTCACGACGACGTCGAGCTTGCCGTCGTCGGTGGAGATGCGGCCCTCACGGCCGCCCTCCGCGGTCGCCACACCGGTGTACAGGGCTTCACTTGACTTGATGGGCATTACGGAACCTGATCCTTCGTCCATGTCTGTCCCGCGGACAGAGCTAGCTGGCTGTCTTCTCCTGAGGTGCCTTCTGCGCGTCGGGCGCCGCGGCCTGGGCCGGGGCGGGATCGCTCTTGATGACGAGGCCAAGACCCGCGAGGCCGGTCAGGACCGTGGCGACCGAGCAGAAGAGGAGTACGTGCCCGTACGGGTCCGGCTTGTCGCCGGCGTCGACGAGCAGCGTGGCAAGGGTGGCGATACCGAATGCCCCGCCGACCTGGCGGGCCGTCTGGCTGAGACCGGTCGCCGCCGCGAACTTCAGCGGGGAGACCGAAAGAGCGGAGGCGGTCGAGGTGCCGGTCGTGATGGCACCCATTCCGGCCCCGGCCAGAATGCCCGTCGGCAGCCAGTACTCGAGGAACATGGGCTCGTCGGGAAGGGTGAAGGCGAGGAAGAACCCGGTGGCCGCCAGAACCACCGAACCGGCGACCACGATCGTTCGGGGGCCGTACTTCGCCATCAGGTTTCCGGAGTACAGAGCCACGACGGTCGCGGTCAGCGCACCCGGTGTCACCGCGAGGCCGGCCTGCAGTTCGGACCAGTCCCAGACCGCGGTGACGTACAGGACGCCGACCAGCAGCCAGGCGAAGAGCGCCGCGCCGTAGAAGAAGGACGCGGCATTGGCCAGGGCGAACGTGCGGTTGCGCCAGAGCGCCGTCTCCATCGCCGGTTCGGGGTGACGCAGGGAACGCGACACCGCGATGGCCATGGCGACCGCACCGACACAGAGACAGGCGATCGTCTCGGTGCTGCCCCAGCCCCAGTCGCTGCCCTTCGAGATGCCCAGGCTCAGCAGCCCGATCCCGACACCCAGCAGCACCGTTCCGATGATGTCGGGCACGCGGGACTCCGCGGACCTCGCCGTCTTCGGGATGATGCCGGAGCGGACCAGGAGCAGCAGTCCGATCGGAACGTTGATCAGGAACAGCGACCACCACCCGAAGGCGTCGACCATCACCCCGCCGAGCGAGGGGCCGACGGTCGCGGCCAGCGCGGACGCGGCACTCCACTGCCCGATCGCCGCACGCCGACGCTCGGGCGGGCTGTCCACCAGGACGATCGCGAGCGACGCCGGGATCATGGCGGCCGCTCCCGCACCCTGCAGCGCACGCGCCACGAGGAGCAGGGGCAGGTTCGGCGCGAGCGCACAGGCCAGGGACATCACCGTGAAGACGGCGACACCGGCCCTGAACAGCGAGCGCCTGCCGAACACGTCCGCCAGCCTGCCCGCGGGGGCCAGCAGGGCGGCGAAGACCGTGGCGTACACGGTGATCACCCAAGAGAGATCGGCCAGCTTCGCATCCTCGAAATCCTTGTGGAGATCAGGGATGGCCAGATTGACGATCGTCACATCCAGTACAGCCAAGAAGGTCGCACTGGAGGCCAGAAGCAGCAGGGGAAGGTACCCCGGCCTGGTATCAGCGCCAGAAGATCGAGCGCTCATCATCACACCTCCAACATACCGATGGTTGGAATGTATCCGCGCTAGAGGTGCCTCGTCAACGGATCACACCATCGTGTGGGCATCAGATACGCGCCGTACTGCGGAAGTTGAGAAGATGCCGACCCCTCGAACTCTTGATACCGTCGGTATGTTCGCAGGTGAGAGGCGGATTACGGCCGCCGATTCGACGTACCTCCGCGCTCCGGCTCGGCGCTCCGGAGCGACACACCGGCGGCACGCCGGATGGGCACACCGGTGACTCAGCCGGCCGTGTCCGACGCGCCCGCCGCCACCGCCGCGTCGACCTCGGCCACCCGGTCGGCGATCTCCTGGTCCTCCCGGCGCAGCCGCTCCCGCCTGCGCTCCTGGTCGATCAGTTCGGCCTGGCTCTCGTCGGCCTTCATCAGCGCGAGCAGATCGCTCTTCGCCATGTCGAGGACGCCCATGTCCTCGTATGCGCGCTTGACCGCCGGCCCCCACAGGCCGATGTCCTTGACGCACGGCACGATCCGGGTGAACAGGCGGGAGCGGAACGCCTGCATGCGGGGCCCCTTGTTCATGTAGTCCATGCACTCCGCCATGTCGAAGCCGAGGTTCTCCCAGACCTCCTGCATGCGGAACCGGTCGCGCATCAGGTAGCAGCCCTCGACGACGAACTCCTCCCGCTCGGCCAGCTCCTTGGGCGACAACTGCGCGTAGTAGTCGCGCAGTGCGAGCCGGCCGAACGCCACGTGCCGTGCCTCGTCCTGCATCACGTAGGCGAGCATCTGTTTCGGCAACGGCTTGTTGGTCTTGTCGCGCAGAATTCCGAATGCGGCCAGGGCGAGTCCCTCGATCAGCACCTGCATACCGAGATAGGGCATGTCCCAGCGCGAGTCGGACAGTGCGTCGCCGAGCAGGGCCTGCAAATGGGAACTGATCGGGTATTCCATCCCGATCTTGTCCTTGAGGAAACGCGCGAATATCTCCGCGTGCCGCGCCTCGTCCATCACCTGGGTGGCCGCGTAGAACTTCGAATCGAGATCCGGAACCGTTTCGACAATACGGGCGGAGCAGATCATCGCCCCCTGCTCACCGTGCAGGAACTGGCTGAACTCCCAGGCCGCCATGTGCCGGCGCATTTCCTGGCGTTCCTTCTCGTTGAGCTTGCCGTACTGCCGCGATCCGTAGAGGGCCAGCGTGTTCTCGGGAGTGCCGAGCGCGTCGTACGGGTCGACCTCCAGCCCCCAGTCGATGCGGGTGGTGCTGTCCCACTGCTTGTCCTTGCCCTTCTGGTACAGGTTCAGCAGGCTCTGGCGGCCGTCGTCGTAGTTCCAGGTGAAATGTGTGTGGCCGGCCATCGGCTGGGTCCAGCTGCCGCCGGTGCCACTGGTGCCACTGGTCACGTCGTGCATGGCTCTCTCCTCCGCCTTCAGGGGGTGATCAGCCCTGCCGACGGTGCGTCACTCCTCGGCGGAAGGCGCGAGGACGGGGAGCACACCGGGCAGGATCTCGACCGTGCAGCGCGACGCGATGCCGGTCGCGCTCTCGCCGTCGTACTCGCACGTCAGCGAGGACCCGTCGGTCCGTTCCAGTACGAACCGCCTGCCGCGCGTGTAGACGACCTGCGGGCGGTCGACGTGGCTGCCGTCCTGGGTCAGGTGGAGCAGCTCCGGCAGGGGCAGGTCGCCGCTGACGACACAGATGTCGAGCAGTCCGTCGTCGAGCACGGACAGCGGCATGAGCTTGAACTGGCCGGACCGGTAGCGCCCGCCGCCGATGTTGGTCAGATAGGCGGGGCCGTCGTGGACCACGGTGCCGTCGACCGTGACCCGGAGGGGATACGGCGCGGCGGTGCGTACCGTCTCCGCCACGGCCAGCCGGTAGCGGTCCCTTCCCGGTACGGAGCCGAGACGGTTGGCGGCCTCCAGCACCTCGGCCACGACGCCCGTTCCCGTGCCGAGCAGCGCGAGGGTGCCGGTCTCCACGATCCGGGCCATGTCGACCCGGCGGATGCGCGGCGCGGAGGTGCCCAGTGCCGCGTCGAGGGCCTGTTCCCACGGCCTGTCGGACCAGACCTCGCGGAAGACGGAGTTCGCCGTGCCGCCGGGGACGTTCACCAGCGCGGGCCCCCCGGTGATGCCGTCGGGCCGGGCGAGCGACGCGCGCACGAGGCCCGCGGCCGACTCGCGCGTGGTGCCGTCGCCACCGACCGCGATCACCACGTCGATGCCGTCGGCGGCCGCCTTGGCCGCGAGTTCCTCGGCGTGGCCCCGGTATCCGGTGGGGACCACGGTCACATCGGTGACGTACCGCTCGCACCGGCGTACGACCGCGTCCGCTGCCATGCGGTCGGTACGGCCCGCACCGGCCACCGGGTTGAAGACGACCAGTCCGGTGCGTGCCCACCAACCAGGCATGCCGACCCCCCAGGTCTGTGCCGAGAACGGTTTCACAGCGGAGAGAGCAGGATTCGAACCTGCGTGGGCTCATGGAGCCCCGATGAGAAGCAAGCTCCTCATCCCCGTTGGGCCGCTACGGGAATCTCTCCTCGTACCCCGGAACGAGGCCCTGCGGCTCGCGTTCCGGGGTACGTCACTACCTTGGCAGCGCTCACTGAGATCTCACTGAGACCGCGGCCTCAGGGGCTTTCGGCCGTCGCCAGCTGCTCCGCGAGGGTGGTGACCACCGCGGTCGCCAGGACGGCGTGCCCGCGCATCGAGGCGTGCAGCATGTCCGAGCTGAAGACGTCCCGGCTGCTGCTGGTGGGGTGACTCCACATGTCGACCACCATCGCCCCGTACCGGGCGGCCACGGAGCGCACCTGCTCGTTGAACACCTGGATGCGCTCCCGCAGCCCGCCGCCGCCGAGCTGTTCGGGGAAGACCGCGGTGATGTCCTGGATCGTGAAGACGAAGACGTCGGCGCCGGCCTCGCGCAGCGGGCCGATCAGCCCCACCAGCTCCGCCTCGACCGTCTCGGCCGAGAAGTCCCGGCTCAGCATGTCGTTGCCGCCGCAGACGACCGAGACCAGGTCGGGCCGGAAGTCCAGCGCCGGCTTCAGCTGGCGGGCCCGCACCTCGGCGGCCCGCAGATAACGCACGCCCAGATTCAGGTACTCGAGGCCGGGGTGTCGCCGCCTGAGCGCGGCCGCGACCCGGTCCGCCCACGGGATGTCCTGGTAGCCGGGCACCGCCTCGCCGAGCCCCTCGGCCAGGCTGTCACCGAGAACCGCGAAACGGCTCCACGGCGCGGCCGCCAGCAGCGCGTCGACGTCCTGTGCGGACAGCACGTAGGGGTCGGACGCCTCTGATCCGTGGCGTACCGATCCGTTCTCCACCGAAGTCATGCCGCTTCTCCGTTTCCGGCCCGCTCGGCCGCCATCACGCCCATGAAGTCGTCTCCGTTGCAGTACGGGTCGTTCCCGCCGAACCGCTTGACGAGGTCGGGGACCCGCAGTTCCTCCATCGGCCAGAAACCGGCCCGGCGGACCGCCTCGGCCGCCGACTGCGGGGTGAGGCCGGTGAGGTAGGGCTCGCCCTCCGCCCCCACCTTGCGGGCCATCTCGAGCGCGCCCCGGTACGGCGTCGTCCCGTCGATCACCGATTCGTCCATGTAGTCGAAGACGAGGACGCTGCCTGCCGTACAGATCTCGGCGAGTTCGGCGAGCGCCTGGTGCAGTGCTCCGGGCTGCAGGAAGAACGTCACGCCCAGCCAGCCGACGATGCACGGCTGCGCGGGATCGAACCCCGCCTCCGCCAGAGCGCCCACGAGGGAGCCGCCGGCCTCGAAGTCGTGCGGTACGTAGGTGACCGAGGGGGTGCTGAGCATCTCCTGCGCGAGTGTCGCCAGTTTGGCCCGTTGGGTGGCGGGGTGATCGACCTCGAAGTAGCGCAGCCCGTCGTAGCCGGGCATCCGCAGCGCGGTGGTGTCGTACCCGGCGCCGAGCATCACCACCTGCCGGACCCCGTCGGCCACGCTGCGGATCAGCTCGTGCTCGAAGAACCGCTGTCTGAGGAGTATCTCCGCGAGGAACCCGCCGTGCGCGTGGTCGATGGCCCCCAGCCGCTGCAGGGCTTCGTCGGAGGTCGCCGGCGGCGGCGGCTCGGTCACGAACAGTGCGGCGAACCGGTCGTCCAGCAGCCTGCGGGACGGCTCGACGACGGCATCGGCCGCACGGACACGCGCGGTCAGGTGCGCCGTGTCGCTGGCCGTCCCCGAACGCATTCGGGTGGCCTCTTGAGGTGTGGGCATCGCATTCCTTCCGGCATCGGGAGAAGCAGGTCACGGACGCCTCCCGGGGCGTCCGGCCCGGGCCGTTTCCGCAACGGCGGCTGAATGCTTTACGCGTGACGGCCCCGGCCCCCTCAGAAGAGACGAATCCTGTTTCCTCCGGCGGCTCCATGAGGGATGGCGGGCACTCGCGCGTAACTCTCTTGCAGCCTCAGTGGCGGACCGGCCGCCGAATGCGTCATGAAGGAGACGGGATGACCCTCACCGAGGAATTGTCAGAATGGGCCCACAGCCTGCGGTTCGACGATATTCCGCAGGATGTCGTCGAGATCGCGAAGCTGCAGATCCTCTCCCAGTGCGCGGCGATACGCGTCGGCGCCTCCCACCCGCTGGGGCGCCGGATGATCCAGGCCTTCGGGGAGCCGTTCCAGGACGACCCCCGACGGTCCTCGTTCGTGCTGGCCGGGCTCGGTGCCTGGCTCCACTTCGACGACACCGCCTTTGCCGGCCACCTGTCGAACTCGACCGTGGCCGTGCCCATGGCGTACGCACGGGCGCAGGGTCTCAACGGTGCCGGTCTGCTGACCTCCGTGGTCGTGGCCAACGAGGTGGCGGCCCGGATCACGGCCGCCACGACGCTGGGCCCTTTCCGCGGCCAGAGCGCTCCGTACACCCATGTCGCCGGCGCAGTCGCGGGGCGGCTGCGCGGCGAGGACGCGACCGCCGGCCGGTGGGTGAGCGCCCTGGGACTGGGGCTCGGGCTGCCCCCGCGCACCGTCCCGGTGGGCTTCCTGGGGGGCGACGCGAAGGTCTTCAGCTCGTCCACGCCGGTCGCTGTGGGGCTCGACGCGTGCGACGCGGCAGCGGCCGGGTTCCACGGCAGCCCGGAGATACTGGAGCACGCCGAAGGGTTCCTCTCCCGGTTCGCGACGGTTCCCCTTCCGGAGATCGTGACGGCGGGGCTGTCCGAGAGATGGCACACCCTCACCACCTCGTTCAAGCTGCACCCCGGCGGTCCCGGGATGGACTCGGCCATCGACTGCGCCTTCGAGCTCCACCGGGAGATCGGCACGGTGCGCCCCCAGGACATCGCGGAGATATCGGTCGACACCTCGCTGTACACGGTGCTGGTGAACCGGCAGGCCGGCGCCTATCTGCGCGGCCCGGACTCCCCCGTGAGCGCGCTGGTGTTCGCCCTGCCGTACCTGCTGTCCACGGCGCTGCTGACCGGCGATCTCACCGCCGAGGACTTCACCCCGCAGCGGCTCGCCGACGCCGACCGGTGGGCGGTCGCCGATCGCGTCCGGATCCGGCTGGACGAGGAGATGACCCACGACCTCTTCCACTGCGAGGTCCCGTTCGGCGAGGCGCTGCGGCAGGCGGGGCCCCGGGCCGCGGACTGGCTGAAGGTGTTCGGCGCCCGCTGGAAGGGTGACGGCCAGTGGCTCGTGGACCTGGTCGGCGAGCTGGAACCGCCGAGCAAGGACTTCGGCTCCACCCGGAAGTCCACCCCGGCCCGGGTGACGGTGAAGCTCACCGACGGGCGCTCCCTGACCAGGGAACTCGATGTGCCGGCCGGTGCCGTGGGGTCGGCCCAGGCGGGGAACCTCCCGGCACTGATGCGCGAGAAGTTCCTCACGGCCGGCGGCACCGCGGCCGTGGCCGACGGACTGGCCTCGCTGGAGTCGGCCTCCGCCGACGATGTCGCCCGGCTGCTGCCCGCGGCCCTGGCCTGAGGTCCGTCCGGTTCGTCAGCCGGTCAGGCTCTCCTCGTACCAGCGGCGCAGCCGGGCCCTGGCCCGGGTGAAGGCGCTCTCCGCCGCCTTGTCGGATATCCCGAGCCGGCTGGCGAACTCCCGGGTGCTGATCCCGTTGACCCGCGCGAGGATCACCTCCTGCTCCCGCCCGGCCAGCCGTTCCACCTGACGCAGCACCCACGCCTCCTCGTACGCGGCGCATATCTGCTCCTCCGGCCCCGCCGCCTGTTGCATCCAGGTCGCACGCAGCAGGCGCCGGTGGCGTTCGTCGCGGCGGTGGACGTCGGTGCACAGGCGCAGGGTCACCGTGGTGAGGAAGGGGCCGATCCGGTTCTCGTCGAGATTCCGGAAGGTCGCCGCGCGCAGGAGTGCCTCCTGCACGCAGTCCTCCGCCTCCTGCGCATCGGCGAGCCGCGACCGCGCGAGGCGGAGGATGCGGTCCCGGTGCGTCAGGAGGAGGGACCATCGCGTGGCCGCCACGTGGGTCACGGGCGGAGCGGTGGATTGCATGTGGGTGACCTCCTTGACCGGACCGGTCAGAGGAATACTCGGCAGGCTCCGGGCGGTCGCCCGCAGCGTTGTCGCACCTTGCGCCTGGGAGGTTACATTCCAACGGACGGTATGTCGATCGGTGGATGGGACACTGTACTTCCGGTATGCGGCTGACGCGTCTATCGTGGATGGATCACATCTGTCGCAGTACACGGACGATCCGGATGACCATGGCCAATCAGCGCACACGTCGTACTCAGGAAGAACGCTCCCGGACCACGACGAACGACCTGCTCGCCGCGGCCCGGAGACTGTTCGCCCAGGACGGATACACAGCCACGTCCCTGGACGCGATCTGTGAGGAGGTGGGTGCCAGCAAGGGCGCCCTCTACCACCACTTCAAGAACAAGCGCGAGCTCTTCCGCGCGGTGTACGAGGCGGAGCAGCACCGGCTGTCCAGCGCCATCGCCCAGACCTACACGTTCTACGACGACCCCTGGGAAGGCCTGTACCAGGGCATGCGGGAGTTCCTCGTCGCGTCGATGGAACCCAGCGTCCAGCGGATCACCCTCATCGACGCCCCGGGCGCGCTGGGCTGGTCCGACATGCGGGAGATCCGTTCCGACTGCCGGCGCATGATGGCCTACGGTCTCGCGCAGGCGCTCGGCAAGGACCACCCCCGCAGCGAGATCACGGCGATGGCCTCGATGATCCACGGTGCGAGCTGCGAGAGCGCCATGTCGATGGCTCACCGTGACAACAGCGACGAACTGCTGGAGGCCACGCTTCTCCAGTTCCGGAACATCTTCAAGACCTTCGCCCAGTCCTGACGCATCTCAGGCCCATTCCCGCAGCGAGCCGAGGTGGGCTCCCAGCGCGCGCACGACGGTGGCGGCGACGATCGCATGTCCCCGCATGGTCAGCCGCCGGCCGTCGGCGCCACGGAGCCCGGGCCGCTTGCCCGCGGGGTGCGCGGTGAGGTCCACATGGATGCCGCCGTGCTGCATCGAGACGGCGTGGGTGCGTTCGGCCAGCTGCCTCAGCCGGTTTCCCGGAGCGTCCTTGCCCCTCGCCTGCGGCGCCCCCGCACCGGCCGCGTCGAACCAGCCCACCGTGAGGACATCGCAGCCCGCGTCCCGCAACGGCCGGATGATCCTGCCGAGTTCGGCCCCGACGGTGTCGATGTCGAAGGAGGCGCGGAACGCGTCGTCACCGCCCGCCGCCACGACGGCCAGGTCCCCGCGGAATTCCAGGGCCTGCCCGAGCTGACGGGCCCGGACCGCCGATGCCGGGAGGTCGCGATGGCCGAGGTTGAGGTAGGCGGCGGACGGCCGCACCGTACGCAGCGCCTCGGCGACCCGGTCGGCCCACCCGGCCCGGCGGTATCCGGGAACCGGCTCCCCCCGGCCCGTGGCGTCCGTGTCGCCGACCACGAGAAGGCGCCGCCACGGGGCACCGGCCAGCAGCGAGGCCGCCCGGTCCGCGTGGAGGCAGTGCGGGTCCTGGGCCTCTCCCACCGGTTCGGCATGCGATGCCACCTTCGGTCCTCCACTCCGTCACGTGACCCGGCCCTCGCGCGGCTGCCGGACCGGCGGACCGACGCCGGTCCTTCCGGCCCCACCGTGCCAAGACTTCCGTCCCGACGCAGCTTGTTTTAAACGGACTTGGTGACACGCAGGATCTGCCAGATCGCCCCGGGACTGGCCCCGCGTTCGAAGGCGAGGTACTCGGGAAGGACGAGCTGCGGAGCCCACTTCTCCTTGTAGGCCAGCTGGGTGCCGGCCGGGTACACCGCTGCCCCGTGCTGGGCGAGCAGCCGCATGAACTTCCCCGTCAGCGGACTGGCGGACGGCACCTCGTGCTCCGGATCGAGCCCGGTGAACGGCGTGAAGCCGAAGTGCAGCCACTGCGCCTTCTCTTCGATGAAGCGCTCCGTGGCGTGCAGATTGACCGCCTCCATCACCCCCGGCGGCGCGTCCGGCAGCCGCCTGCTCAGGTCATGCAGCTGCCCGCTGCGCGACCCGAAGGCCGGGCTGTAGGAGATGTAGGCGACCGGTGCGCCGTCGATACGGCCGAGGAAGAGCCGCCGGTGCTCCTGGGCGGGCCCGCCGAGCTGCCCGACGAGGAACTCGATCTCCTTGACGTGCCTGCCCTTCGACCGCAGCCACGGCCGGTCGATCTCCTCCAGCTCCTTCGCGCAGCTCTCCCAGGGCACCTCGCTGACCTCCAGGCCGCTGCGCCTGGCCCGGGAGATCTTGTTGCGCAGCTTCACGAACCTGGTCCCCCGCAGGCTGAACGACGAGAGATCGAGGGAGTACGACGCACCCACCTGGTTGATGGTGAAGCCGTGCTCCGCATAGAGCCCGGCGTCCTCCCGCTGCACCTGTACGGCCACGATGCGGCACCGCTCGGACCGTGCGAAGGCACGGAACCCGCTCAGCAGCCCGTCCTGGTCCTTCTCCGCGGCGAACACCCCGCCGAACTGCACCAGATACCGCCCGGACCGGCGGTAGGAGATGAGCCCGTCGGCGCCGGGAACGGTGAAGTGCCGGTTCCCCTCGTTCAGCGCGAGGAAGGCACTGGGATTCTCGCCGTGCGCCCGCAGAGTGTTCAGACGGGTGAGGAAATCGTCCGGACCACCCGCCTCCGGTGTTTCGCTCCGCCGCCGCTGTGATCGGTTCACCGCACCCACCCTCCAACGCCTGCCCATGAGTCGGCAGAGGCTTTCAGGGCCGGGGTGAAGCGCGCTGAGAACGCGGTCTCAGCGCCCTCTCCGTACATTCTCAGCCCGCTTCGCAAGAGTCGTTCCCCGTACGCCAGCGTTCACCAGGAAGGCGGGGACCCGCGTGACCAGCGTCGATCAGACCGTTCCGAAACTCAGGGAGTCCGGCGGAAGGCCGGCGGGACCGGGGCGGATGCGCACCTTCTCCTCCTACGTCAACGGCACCGACCGGGACAGCGAGGACTGGGTGTACGTCATCGACGCGGATGCACTCCTCGATGACGCGTTCGCCAGTCTCACCCTGAAGCGCAAACTCGAACGCGGCCTCCTGGAGCCCGTAGGACTCCCGCCGAGCGTGGTGGCGAAGATCGCCAAGGCCGACCGGAAAACCGTCGAACTGGCCCTGGAGGCAGCGGCCTCGGCCGCTCCCCTGTGGGCGGCGTTCCCCCTGGAGACCCGGCTGGAACAACTCGGCCGGCTGATCCACGCGGGGATAGTCGACCGGGCCGAGGACATCGTCGACGTCCTCGTCCAGGAGGGCCACCCGCTCGCACTGGCACGGTGGCAGGTGTCGGGCATGCTGGACTGCTTCGGCCCGCAGTCGCTCGGCTTCTACCGGGCGCAGATGCTGCAGGAGTTCCGGGAGCGGGACAGGCAGTTGTCCGTGCGCCGGCTGCCGGACGGCGTGGTGTGTCTCAACCCGCCGCAGAACGCTCCGCTCTCCAGCTCACTGCTCGGGGTCACGTCCCTCATGGCGGGCAACTCCCTCGTGGTGCGCGCCCCGCGCAGCGCGCCGCTCGGCGCCATGTTCATCCTGCACGAGATCGTGGTGCCCGCACTCGACGAGGTCGGCGCGCCGCCGGGCACGCTCAACGTCGTGTGCGGCGACCCGGCGCCGATGCTGTCGGCCTGGCTGGACAGCCCGTACGTGAACGACATCATGTACTTCGGGAGCAGCGAGAACGGCCTTCCCTTCGAGGAACGGTGCGTCGCCGCGGGCAAGAAGCCCATTCTGGAACTGGCCGGCAACGACACCGTCGTGGTCTGGAAGGACGCGGACCTCGAACTGGCCGCGGAGGCGCTCACGGAGAGCTTCTACGGCTCGGGGCAGCTGTGCATGATCCCCAACCAGGTGGTCGTGCACCCCGATGTGGCGGAAGAGCTGATCAAGCACGTCGTCCGGGCGGTGGGACACGTACGTCCGGGGCACGCCTGGGAAGAGGACGTGCTGCTCACTCCGGTGCTCCGCAACGAGAAGTTCTTCGCCTGTCTGCGTGACGCGGTGGAGAAGGGTGCCGAGATCGCCTGCGGCGGCCACGCCATGCAGCTCGACGAGACCAGGGACCCGGCCGGGATCTTCCTGGAGCCGACGGTCGTCGTCGTCCGGGGAATCGACGGCGCCCGGGAGATCCAGGCCGTCCGCAGCGAGACGTTCTTCCCGCTGCTCCCCGTGGTGATCGCGGACCCCGAACCGGACGACGTCCTGCTCGACCGGTTCGTCGACTACGTCAACTCCAACGCGTACGGACTGCGCAACTCCGTCTGGGCACAGGACTCCTCGGTCGTCGACGCGTTCGTCTCCCGCATCAACAAGGGCGGGCTGCTCAAGGTGAACGACTCCCACATCGGGTTCCTCCCCTTCCTGCCCACGCACGGCGGTACCGGACTGACCGGCGGTGTCTTCGGTGAGGCCAACTACCCGATCCTGCGGACCTCGCACCTCCAAGGGCTCAGCGTGAGCCTCGGATCCCGCCCCAGGGAGGCCGTGTTCGGCGCCTGGCAGGCCCGGCAGTCCCGTAACCGCTGAATTCCACCAGCCGCCTACACGAGAGAATCCTCATGCGTTCATTGGATGCCGCACGCCAGATCTGCGAGGGCTATCTGCCGGGCCTGCTGGACCGTCTGGCCGAAATCCCGCTGGACGAACTGGAATCGCCGGACAACCCCGCGATCGAGATCTTCCGCGGCCACGGTGGCCCCGGGCTCGTCATTCCGAAGACCTACGCCGGAGCGGGCGCGGGGCCGCTGGACGCGCTGGCCGTCACCCGGGCCCTGGGCGCCGCCGCTCCCTCCCTGGCCGTCGCGACCACCATGCACCACTTCTCGGTGGCCACCCTGTTCACCCTGGCCGAGAGCCTGCAGAGCAGCGGTGCGGAATGGGCCCTCCTGGAGGGCATCGCGGACCAGAACCTGCTGGTGGCCTCCGGCTTCTCCGAGGGACGCCCGGGACAGGGCATCCTCTCCCCGACCATGCAGGCGGCCGGGGCCGAGGGCGGCTATCTGATCAACGGCTCCAAGAAGCCGTGCAGCCTCTCGCGCTCCATGGACCTGCTCACCGCCAGCGTCTCGCTGCCGGCCGCGGACGGTACGGCGGAGCAGGACATGGCCGTCCTGCTCGTCCCCAAGGACGCGCCGGGCCTGACCGTGCACCCCTTCTGGGGGAGCTTCGCCCTGGCGGGGGCGGAGAGCGAGGAACTGCGTCTCGAGGACGTCCTCGTCAGCGAGCAGCAGCTCATGCGCACGGAGAAGACCGACGCGGGCCGCATGGACGCCCTGCAGACGGTCGGCTTCATCTGGTTCGAGCTGCTGATCTCCGCCTCGTACCTGGGCATGGTCAGCTCGCTGGTCGAGCGGGTCGTGCAGCGGGGGCGGGGCAGCGACTCCGACCGGGCGCGGCTGATGTGCCGGCTGGAGAGCGCCACCCTCCTGCTGGAGGGCATGGCCCGGATGATCGTGGCCGGGGAGACCGGCAACGCGTCCCTCGCCAAGACCCTGGTCGCCCGCTACGCCGCCCAGGACGCCCTCGCGGCCTGTGCGGGGCAGGCCGTGGAACTGCTCGGCGGGATGGCGTTCGTCGGCTCGTCGGACGTCGCGTATCTGGCGGCCGCGTCGCACGGCCTTTCGTTCCACCCGCCGTCGAGGGCCAGTTTCACCGAACCGTTCCTCGACCACATGGCCGGCCGGCCGCTGAAGATCGTCTGAGGAGTCCGATGGCCATGTCCTCCGCCGGGAAGAACACACAGGACGGCCCGCCGCCGGGCCGCGAGGAGCTGGGAGAGCTGTACCGCCGGCGCCTGAACCGGGGGCGCGCGACGCTGGGCGAGATGTTCGGCGGTCACATCGAGACCCGGTCCCAGGGTGCCTGGGTGTACACGTCCGAGGGGAGACGGTTCCTCAACTGCGGCGGCTACGGAGTCCTGTTGATGGGCGCCTGCCACCCCACGGTGATCCGTCACGTGTCCGAGCAACTGCACCGGCACCCCGTCGCCACCCGGGTGTTCCTGGAACCCCAGGCCGCCCTGGCGGCCGACGCCCTGGTCGCCGTCGCACCACCGGGCCTGGAGCGCGTGCACTTCGCGGGCTCCGGCGCGGAGGCGGTGGAGACGGCGATCAAGATGGCGCGGACCCGCGGTCACCGGCGGCTGGTGTCGACCGTGAACGGCTACCACGGCAAGACCATGGGGGCGCTGAGCCTGACGGGCCGCAGCGTGTTCCAGGATCCGTTCCGCCCGCTGCTGCCCGGTGTGGACCATGTGCCGTACGGCGAGACCGGGGCGCTGGAGGAACTCCTGTCGGGCATGCCCGGCGAGGCCTGCGTGATCGTCGAACCGGTGCAGGGCGAGGCGGGCGTCGTCATCCCGCCCGATGACTACCTGCCGCGGGTGCAGGAGCTGTGCCGGAGCTACGGCGCCTTCTTCGTCCTGGACGAGGTCCAGACGGGGCTCGGCAGGCTCGGTACGTGGTGGGGCGCCGACAGGGCGGGGGTGACCCCGGACGCGCTGCTGGTCGGCAAGGGCCTCAGCGGCGGCGTGGTGCCGGTCTCCGCCGTCGTCGCGACGCCGGACGCGTTCTCGGTCTTCGACCGCGATCCGTATCTGCACACCTCCACCTTCTCCGGCGCTCCGCTCGCGATGGCCGCCGCCCGGGGGGCCCTGGCCGCGCTCCACGAGGACGATCTCGTCGAACGCTCCCGCGTGCTCGGCGAGGAACTCCTCCCCCGGCTGACGGAGATCGCCCGGTCCCACTTCGGCGAGACGGTTCGCGAGGTACGGGGCCGGGGCCTGCTGCTGGGCTTCGAGTTCGACAGGCCGGGCGTGGCGGGCGACCTGCTGATCGAGCTGGTCGAGCAGGGCGTGGTCGCCAACCACTCGCTCAACTCCGACTTCGTGCTCCGCCTCACCCCGCCCGCGGTCCTGAACCGGTCCGAGACGGACTTCCTCTACGAGGCGTTCGATCGCGCCTGCCGCCTGCGGGCCCCCTCCTACTCGGACCAGACGGAAGGCGATTCACCCCATGCGTAGTGCTCATGTGACCCTCGGCGTACCGGACGCGGACACGGGGACCGCTTTCAAGCGGGTGCGGGACTTCGCCCGCTATCCCGAACTCGTCGACGTCGTACGGTCGGTGACCGTGCGGGGCGGCGGTGACAGCGCGGAGATCAGCGACTGGGAGGTCTACTTCCGCAACGGAGTGCTCCGTTGGACGGAGAGCGACGTGATCGATCCGGCGGCGCTCACCATCTCGTTCGCCCAGGTGGACGGTGACTTCGATTCGTTCTCCGGCACCTGGGCCGTCGTCCCCGACGGGGCCGGCTGCCGGATCAGCTTCGACACGGAGTTCGACTTCGGCATTCCCAGCCTGGCCGGCATCCTCGACCCGGTCGCCGAGCGGGTCTTCAAGGAGACCATCGCCCGCGTCGTACGCGGGCTGTTCCCGTCCGCCGAGGTCATCGGCGACCCGTCCGTCGCCCGCGCCCTCGAACAGAGCCTCGCGCAGACCGCTCCGGGAGCGGGGAGGAACTGATGGACGCCAAGAACCTCTTCGAGACGCGGACGACCTACGGGCTCGTCCGGGCCGAGTACGCGCTGGGGCTCGTCGTCGCCTCGGTCCTCTTCTTCACGCACCTGGACGAGATCCGCTGGCTGCCGTTCGTGGCGCTGTTCGTCTACATCGACCTCATCGGCTACATCCCGGGGGCCATCGCCTTCCACCGCAGCCGGTCGAAGAAGATCTCCCGGGTCTACTACGTGCTCTACAACGTCATGCACAGCCTGGTCACCCAGGGCCTGGTGACCCTCGCGTGGATCTGGCTGGCCGGTGCCGAGTGGGCCCTGCTCGCCCTGCCGATCCACCTCTTCGGCGACCGCTCGCTGTTCGGGAACTTCCTCAAGCCGTTCGCGCTGCCCTTCGAGCCCGTGCCTCACCCCTCCTACCTGCGTCTCAGGGACGAGGTCGAAGGGGCCGGGCGGAGCACCGAAGCAGCGGTCCGGGGTGCGGAGGCGACGTGATCGAGACAGTGACCGCTCAGCAGACCGGGACGCTCCGGGCCGGCCTGCCCGGCGAGGTGCGGGAGGCGACGCACCGGATGGCGACCGGAGTCTCGGTCCTGACCTGCGGCGGCCCGGAGACGGTGGAGGGCGTCACCGTCAGCACGCTCGCCCTCGCCTCGCTCAAGCCCCCGGTGGTGTCGGTGTCGCTGCGGGAGGGCAGCCGGGGGCTGCACTCCCTGCTGACCGTCTCCCACTTCGTGGTCAACACCCTCGCCGGCCACCAGGACGACGTGGCCCGCCACTTCGCCTCCCGCGAACGGACCAGCGGGACGTCGCAGCTGCCCGCCGGCAGCTGGGAGGGGCTCAGCTCGCAGGGCATTCCGCTGCTGCACGACGCGGTGGCCTGGCTGGAGTGCCGGGTCACCCGCACCCTGCGGGTCGGTGACCACCGGGTGGTCTTCGCCGGAGTGACCGGCTCGGCCCACCGCAACGCCGCCCCGCTCGTCGGGCTGGCCGGGAAGCTGTACCCCGGCCCCTTCGCTCACGACACATCCGATCCGGAGAGGGACCAATGACCGACCCCAACACCGTTCCGTCCGAGGCCGACTGGGAGAGCGCACCGTCGCTCGTCGACGGAGCCATGGAACTCCAGCTCACGGCCGAGACCTGCGATCTGCAGTACTGGCTGCGCTCCGTGCCCCAGGGGACGCTGCGGGGCCAGGTGCTCGGGCACGCCGAGGACTCCCGGCCGCTCTCCGTCGTGGCCGAGCCCGGCCCTCTCAACAGCGCCCTCACGCAGGAGCTGGCCTTCCGCTCCATCGCGGAGGAGAAGGCCACACGGGCCATCTCGTACCTGGTGGCGCTCGCGCCCGACAACCCCTCGCTGGAGTTCTACGCGACGCAGCTGCTGGACGAGGCCCGGCATGCCATGGTCTTCCGCAGCCATCTGCTGGAGCTGGGCATCGGGGCGGCCGATCTGTGGCCCTCGATCGAGCGGCTGGCCGGCGAGGACAGCCGGCGGATTCTCGTACCGCTCGAGGAGTTCGGCCTGCGCGCCCTGCGCGACCAGCGGGACTTCATCGGTGGCGTCGTCATCCTGACCGTGCTCGTCGAAGGGGTGCTGGCACCCTCGGCCGAGCTCAGCGAGCGCAAGTGGCGCGTCCTCGACCCCGGGGCCTCCGAGGTCGAGCGCGGTGCCGGGATCGACGAGATCCGCCATCTGACCGTCGGCAGCTCCATCGCCCGCGAGTACCTGCTGGCGCACCCCGAGGAGAAGCCGCGGATCCTGGAGCTGATCCAGGAGGGGTACGCCCTCTGGGAGAAGCTGCCCTCGAACGAACTGGTCCTGCGCCGCGAGGAGCTCTTCCAGCAGGGGCTCGAACAGCACGCCGGTCTGGTCGGCGACTACGAGATCTGGCCGGGCCGCAGGCTGGTGGACACCACCGCCCAGGAGCGCGCGGAGACCGCACACGAGTGGTCCACCCGGATGCAGCGCACACGGATGGTGTACATGGGGCTGGAGGAAGCCCTGTGACAGCCGTCCGGCGGGCGGACGGCACGGCCCGGAGCGTTCCGGCCGGCCGGGCGGGTGCCCGGTGAGCCGCTCCGCCGTGCTGTGCGGTCTGGGCTCGTGGCTGCCGCCCAGGTGCGTGACGAACGACGAACTGGCCGCGGAGCTCGACACGTCCGACGCCTGGATCCGCAGCCGTACGGGCATCGGGCAACGCCATGTCGCCGACGCGTCCGTGGCCACGTCGGATCTCGCGGTGGAGGCGGGGGCCCGCGCGCTGAAGTCCGCTCAGATCGGCTCCGTCGATGCCGTGATCCTCGCCACCGCCACACCGGACCGGCTCTGTCCGGCCACCGCGCCCGGCGTGACGGCACGGCTGGGCCTGGGCCGGGTGCCCGCGTTCGACGTGGCCGCGGTGTGCACGGGGTTCCTGTACGCCCTCGCCACCGCGGCCGGACTGATCGCGGCCGGGACCGCCGACCGGGTCCTGGTCATCGGAGCCGACACGTTCTCCCGCATCCTGGATCCCGCGGACCGGTCCACCCGGGCGATCTTCGGGGACGGAGCGGGGGCCGCGGTCCTGCGGGCCGGGCAGCCGCACGAGCCCGGCGCGCTCGGTGCGGTGCAGCTGGGCAGCGACGGGTCGGACGCGGACCTCATCCGTATCCCGTCGGGCGGCTCCCGCGACCCGTTCCGCGCCGCGACCGCGCACGAGGCCGACCCGTACTTCCGCATGGCGGGCCGGGCCGTCTTCCGCCGGGCCGTGGAGTGCATGGCGGAGTCCTCGCGCCGTGCGCTCGCCGAGGCCGGCTGGGCGGTGGGCGACGTCGATCGGCTCGTCTCCCACCAGGCCAACCTGCGCATCATGCACGCACTCGCCGACCAGCTCGTGCTGGACCGTGAACGCTGCGCGATCCATCTGGACCGCGTCGGCAACACCTCTGCCGCGTCCGTTCCGCTGGCCCTGGCCGACGCGGTCGCGGGCGGCACCGTCCGGCCCGGCCACCGGCTCCTGCTCACCGCGTTCGGCGGTGGTCTGACGTGGGGTGCCTGCACCCTGCGCTGGCCCGATGTCGAGCCGGCCTGAACGATCCGGCGCCACCCCCCGCGGACCTCGCCGGGACTGCACACCGACCACGTGAACCCGAAGGAGAACCCCTCATGAGTGACACCTACGACCGCCTGGTGACCCTGCTCGTCCGCGTCTGCGGCCTGGAGGCGGACGAGATATCCCCGACCGTGACGTTCCGCGCGCTGGAGGTCGACTCGCTGGCCCTGGTCGAGCTGGGCCTGGCCGCGCAGCAGGAGTTCGACACCCCCATCGAGGACGACGACCTGGAGCTCGACGCAACGGTCGCCGACGCCGCGGCCATGGTCGAGCGGAAGCTGGCGGACTCCATGGGAGTGACCGGCTGATGGCCGACACCAGGCCTCCTTTCGACGCCGCGGTCACCGGGATAGGCATGGTGACCGCGGCGGGTATCGGCACCGCGGCGTCGTGGAACCGCATCTGCCTGGGCAACAGCACGGCCGCGGTCCGGGTGCCCGCCCTGGCCGGCACCCGGGCGGACTTCGGCTGCGCGGTGCCCGGCTTCGACGCGGCCGCGTCCCTCGGGCGGCGCAAGGCCCTGCGGCTCGACCGCAGCAGTCAGTTCGCGCTGGCCGCCGCGGCCGAGGCGCTGGCCGACTCCGGGCTGGACACCGCGACCTGGGACGGTGCGCGGGTCGCAGTGGTGCTGGGCAGCGGGATCGGCGGCGCCGCCACCTGGGAGGCGCAGCACGACGTCCTGCTGGAGCGGGGCTTCAACCAGGTGTCACCGATGCTCATCCCGATGCTCGCCGTGAACATGGCCGCCGGGTACGTGGCCATGGAGTGCGGCGCGCGGGGGCCCAATTTCGTCACCGCGACGGCCTGCGCCTCGGGCACCACGGCCGTCGGAACGGCCCGTGAACTGCTGCGTTCCGGTGTGTGCGACGTCGTCATCACCGGCGGTACGGAGGCCTGCCTGGTGCCGTCCATCGTCTCGGGGTTCAGCCAGATGGGGGCGCTCTCCTCCCGCCGGGACGCCCCGGGCGACGCCTCCCGCCCCTTCGACGTGGACCGGGACGGTTTCGTACCCGCCGAGGGTGCTGCCGTCCTGGTGCTGGAGCGGCCCGCCGACGTACGGGCCCGCGGCGGCCGCATCCACGCCATGGTCAGCGGGTACGGGGCATCGGCCGACGCCCATCACGCCACCGCCCCCGATCCCGAGGGAAGGGGGGCGGAGCTGGCCCTGCGGACGGCGTTGAGGGACGCCGGGCTGGAGGCGGCGGACATCGCCCACGTCAACGCGCACGGGACGTCCACACCGCTCAACGACATCACCGAGGCCCGGCTGATCAGCCGGGTCCTCGGCGACCGTCCCGCGGTCACCTCCGTCAAGGGCGTCGTGGGGCACTCGCTGGGCGCCGCCGGCGCCATCGAGGCGGCGGTCACCGCCCTGTCGGTGGAGCACCGGCTGGTGCCCCCGACGGCGAACCTGCAGAGTCCCGACCCTGCCGTGGACATCGATCTGGTGGCGAAGGCCGCGCGTGGGATACCCGCGGGTGCGGGGGTGAGCAACTCTTTCGGATTCGGCGGGCAGAACGCGGTGCTCGTCCTCACCGCCGGCTGAGCCGCGCGCCCGCGTCCGGTCAGGCCTGGGACAGGATCTCGTCGAAGGTGTCCCGCAGCTCGGCACCGGGTTCCAGTCCCAGGTCACGGACCAGCCGCTGCCGGGTCCGGCTGTAGGCGTTGATGGCCTCGCACTGCCGGCCCGAACGGAACAGCGCGGTCATCAGCTGGCGGCAGAAGTGCTCACGCAACGGGTGCCGCATGTGCAGCCGCTCCAGCTCCGGTATGGCGAGCTGATGCATGCCGAGATCGAGCTGCGAGTCGATCCGCCGCTCCTGGGCGATGAGCCGCGTCTCCTCCAGATGGGCATACGCCATCCGGCAGATCAGCCCCTGCCCGGTGTCGTAGAGCGCGGGTCCGCGCCAGAGCGCCAGTGCGCTGTCCAGCGTGGCGAGCGCCGATTCCGGGTCGCGCTCCAGCAGCGGGGCCGCTCCCTCGACGAGCGCGGTGAAGCGCAGCGCGTCGACGTGGGTGCCGGGCACCTGCAGGCTGTAGCCGGCCGGGGTCGTCTGGACGAGGCCCCGGAGACTCTCCTGTCCGATACGGGTCACCAGCAGGCGGCGCAGCCTGGCGATGTGTCCTTGGAGGGAGTTGACGGCATCCCGCGGAGGGTGCTCCTCCCACAGTTCGTCGATGAGTTCGTCCCTCGACACGACCTTCCCCGGGGACAGGGCCAGGACCGCGACGATCGCCCGCAGCTTCTCGCCGGGCAGTCTGAATCGCACGTTGTCGTCGTCGATGATCTCCAGGGGGCCCAGCAGGGCGATGTACATGGATCGTTCCTTCCTCACAGAAGTAACTGCGCCGATTCCGGCGACGGGAGCGGACAGCGCACCCGGTGACGTCATCTGAGCTCTTCCTCGGGAGCGCTGTCGGCCCAGTGCGCGAACGACTCGGCCGCGTCGGACCGGCCGGCCGCATAGCGGCGGGCCAGCCGCTCGATGTAGTCCGGCAGTTCGTCCGCCGTGACCTTCAGGCCGCGGAGTTTCCTGCCCACCCGTCCGTCGCTGTCGCGGGACAGGGCGAGCGATCCCCCGAGGTGGACCTGGAAGCCGTCGACCTGGCTTCCGTCCGGTCCGTTCATCACCTGCCCCTTGAGGCCGATGTCCGCGATCTGGGTGCGGGCGCAGGCGTTGGGGCAGCCGTTCACATTGATGCTGATGTCGATGTGCTGGTCGCGCAGGCGCTGTTCCAGTTCGGTGATGACGGTGGCCGCCCGCTGCTTCGTGTCGACGATCGCGAGCTTGCAGTACTCGATGCCGGTACAGGCCATCGTGTTGCGCCGCCACCCGGAGGGCTCGGCCTCCAGCCCGAGGCCGCGCAGGGCGCGGACCAGCGGCTGCGGCTGTGCCACGTCGAGGACCAGGAGCTTCTGGTGCGGCGTCAGGCGGATGCGCGTGGAGCCGTGGGCCCGCGCGACGTCCGCCAGGGCCGCCAGCATGGTGCCGGACGTCCGGCCCACGACGGGGGCGGCTCCGACGTAGTAGCGGCCGTCGCGCTGGCGGTGGACGCCGATGTGGTCGATGGGCCGGTCCGGCAGGACGGGCGGCGGGCCGTCCTCGAGAGGGTGGTGCAGGTACTCGTTCTCCAGCACGGTACGAAAGCGCTCGACGCCCCAGTCGGCCACCAGGTACTTGAGCCGCGCGCGGTTGCGCAGCCGGCGGTAGCCGTAGTCCCGGAACAGCCGGGTCACGCCCTCCCACACCTCGGGCACGCGGTCCAGCGGTACCCACGCCCCGATGCGCTTTGCGAGCATCGGCGCGGTGGACAGGCCGCCGCCGACCCGGATGTCGAAGCCGGGTCCGTGTTCGGGGTGCACCGCGCCCAGGAATGCCAGGTCGTTGATCTCGTACGGGACGTCCGCCAGCCAGGTGACGGCGGACTTGAACTTCCGCGGCAGGTTGGACAGTTGCGGGTCGCCGACGAACCGGGCCGCGATCTCCTCGATGGCCGGGGTGGCGTCGATCAGCTCGTCCTCGGCGATGCCGGCCACGGGGCTGCCGACGACGACACGTGGGCAGTCGCCGCACGCCTCCGTCGTGGAGAGCCCGACCTTCTCCAGGCGCCGCCAGATCTCGGGCATGTCCTCGATGCGCACCCAGTGCAGCTGGATGTTCTGACGGTCCGTGATGTCGGCGGTGTCGCGGGCGAACTCGGTGGAGATCCCGGCGATCACCCGCAGCTGGGCGAGGTCGAGGCGCCCGCCGTCGATGCGCACCCGGAGCATGAAGAACTCGTCCTCCAGCTCCTCCGGCCGCAGCGCCGCCGTACGGCCGCCTTCGATGCCGGGCCTGCGCTGTGTGTAGAGCCCCCACCAACGGAAGCGGGACCGCAGGTCGGCCGGGTCGATGGTGGCGAATCCGCGGTGCGCGTACACCTCCTCGATCCGCTCCCGCACCCGCAGCGGGTCCTCGTCCTTCTTGATCTCCTCGTTGGAGTTCAGGGGTTCACGTTGTCCGTACGCCCACTGGCCCTCGGTGCGGGGTGCCGCCGGTCTCACACGCGCCGACGGCGAGCCGTCCGCTGTGTCCGTCATCCTCGGTGCCTCTCTGCGAATGGGTGGGGTGATCCGGGCAGCGGAGGGGGTCCGGGCGGCGGGTGAAGTGGCCGCCCCCGGACCGTCTCCGCGTGATCACAGCCTGAGCGGAGCCGAGACGGGAATGATCATTCCGCCCGGCAGCCACTCCGCGCCCTTGTGCTCGTGCGCGGGCATGCCCGGTACGTTCACCTCGGACGCGGCGAACAGCCGTACCAGCGCCCCGGGTTCCTCTCCTCGTTCGGCCGCCCACGCCTCGTATCCGGCGGCGCTGGGCAGCTCCCCCGGCAGGCGCCGGGACAGCGCGGCGAGGTAGGCGTTCGGTGCGGCGTCCCGCGGCGCGTACCGCAGCGCGACGACCTGTCCGGCGCTGGAGGTGAGCAGATCCGGTGAGAGCAGCCAGGGCGCCAGGTAGGTGCCCCGCGCGACCGTTGCCGCGTCGCCGACCGCGCGCAGGACCGTTTCGGCCCCGGTCCAGCCCGAGACGATGACCACGGGACGGCGGGTCCTGCCCGGGGCCGTCACCTTCATCTTCTTCCGTGCGGCGGCCGCCCGTACCTGTGCGGCGGCCGACCGGCTCCGTGCCGATCCGTCCTCCACCAAGGCGATCGCGGGCTCGCCCCGCTCCGCCAGGAAGTGCACGATCGCGCGGAGCGCGGAGGCGTCCTGCGCCGTGAGCCGGTCGGCCGGGCACGCCTCCAGGGGCTCGTCGCGCCCCGCGAGTACCGCTCCGACCGCGGCGCCGGCGCATTCGGGGCCGTCGGCGCCGCGCAGCGCCGCGGCCGGTCCGCCCGCACGGCTGCCGGTGTCGACCTCCAGGGACCCGTTGCGGGCCCCGGCCGACACGTACAGCGTGGTGGCGCCCTCGGGCAGCTCCACGCCGACCCATGACCGGCTGGATCCCGGCCGCAGGGTGCCCGCCGTCAGTGCGCCGGGGCTGAGCCCCGCCGAGGCCTGGGCCTCGCCGATGCCCACGAGGTTGAAGCCGGGCCGGTTGGGCACGACCACGACCGGCACCCGCTTGCCGCTCAGTTCCACCTGCTGCACCAGCGGCACACCCGGCGTCGTGGCCGCCTGCTCCCGGCCGTCCTTCCCGGTCACGGTCATCCCCAGCAGGACGACGCCTGCCACGACCGCCGCGGTCACGCCGATGACGGTCGAGCGCCGCCGCAGCCACCCGTACCGGAGGAGCAGGACGAAGACGGCCGCACCGGCCGCGAGCAGCAGTGCCCCCAGTGGAATGGTTTCGGCGGCTCGCATGGACAGTCCCAGCTGCCCGTGGCGAAGGGGGCCCGCCACGGGCAGCTGGAGCGAGCTGGCAGTCGTCACCGCAGGACGCCGTCACTCACCACGAAGAGCACGCCGTGCGGTCGTGCCTCACCGAAGTCGCCGTGCGGCCAGGACTTCCTGTTGAAGCTCACACAGGGGGCTCCGGTCACCTCGTCGCGGAACCTGGTGTCCATCGCGATACCGGCGGTGCCGCCGAGGTTGAACATGCACACCCGGTGGTCGCCGTCACCGCCGAACGCCCCGGCCAGGAAGTAGTTGGCCGTCGCCACCCGCTTGACCTTCGTGGCCTCGCGGTAGGTGCCGTCGTAGGTCTTCTCGAAGTTGTCCATCGCGCCCCAGTGCGGGCCGCCGTCGGTGGTGTCCCGGATGGGCACCGTGCCGACGAGTGCGGGACAGTCCGACTCCTTGCCGCCGTTGTAGACCTCGCTGAGCTCGTCGACGCTGCACTTCGTCGCCGTGCCGCTCGCCAGGAGCTTCTGGATGTCCAGCACGTAGACCATGCCGGTCGTCCGGTCCAGGGGCTCTCCGTACGGCTTCGACGAACCCATGACCGTGTGGAACAGGTAGCGGTCGTCCGGACTGACGGCCAGCCAGCTGGAGTTGTCGCCGCCACCGGTGAGCGAACCGTCCGGGTGGAAGGTCTTGTACGCCGTGGTGTCGTCGAGCACCTCCTTCCACTTCGGTTCCGCCACCGTGATGTCCGGTGTGTAGAAGACCGCTCCACCCGTCATGGACGAGACGAAGGCACCCTTGTGGCCGGGCTTGTTGGTGAGCGCGGTCTCCATGAGCACGCGGGACTCACCGAAGATGGGGTCCTTCTCCTGAGCGGCCCTCGGCCCGTCCGGCACCTTCGTGACGGAACGCAGACGAGGATCGCTGCGGTCGCTGATGTCGAAGACCCGCACGGTCTGCCGCGCCAGGTCCTCACGCAGCTCGACCTCGGGCTTCACGAAGTTGCGGGCTTCCACGAAGTCGCTCGCCACCATGATGCCGAGGTCCTCGCGCACCGCGATGCCGTGCGGGTTCGCACAGCTGGCCTCGGACATCGTCGGCACGTTGCCGCACTGCACCGGGTCCTCGCCGCCCTTGACGGCCGCGGGGATCTCGGCGAGCGTCTTGCCGTCCTTGCCGATGTGGACGATCTCACCGGGCGATCCCGCCGCTCCGTTGCCCTCCCGCACCTCACCGTTGGTGTACGTACAGGGGCCGGTGACGTTCGGCCCGCCCATGTACGTGCCGTACGCCGTGCCGTCCTCGAGCACCTGGTAGGCGTCGGGAAGCGTGCCGCACGGGGTGTCGGTCGACGTGTTGACGCCCACGACGCTCAGGGCGGGCAGCGCCTTGGTGTCGAAGACGAACGTCGTGTCGGAGAGGATGCCTCCGGCATACAGCCGGTCGCCCTTGTGCCAGACGTACTGCATGTGGTGCGGCTCGTTGCCCTTGCCCGGCCCCATGGTGACCGTGTTGACGACGTCGCCGTAGCTGGGTGAGCCGGGCGTCGCGTCGATCACGGTGAGGAAGTCCGGCGCCGTCGTGTCCGCCGGCCCCGCCCAGGCGAGGAGCCACTCGCGGCCCTTGCCCTTGGCCGCGGGCAGCAGGTGGTTGGTCGCCGTGTACGTCGTGCCGTCGGAAGCAGCGAAACGGGACGTCGACTCGGTCACCGTCGGGCCCCGGGACTCGTCCGCGGACCGGGCGGGCCTGCCCGCCGCGGTGAGCATGCTGGTCGTCACGCCCACGGCCATGACACACACGAGCGCGCGTCGTGTGAACCCCCGTGGGCGTATTCGGGGAACTCTCATTCCGTAAGTGCCTCTCTCCTCGGTCTTCCGAACGCCCCGACGGCCGCGGACACGACTGATCACCGTGTCTGCGGCCGAGGCGATCCCGGAATGCGGCGCGCCGCGAATTCGATACGCGTACGGGGCAGCCGCTCAACTGGTCGGTGAATGATTCACCGGTACTATCGCAGAAGCCGCTGACTCAGCACTGACATGCCACAGATTCCGTCATTCCGCTTTTCCGGAACCGGCTGCCATGTGGGAATTCCCCTGCGGTCAGCGGCATGTCAGCGTCGTGTATGCGGCCGTTGCTACTGTGGCCACATTCGACGGACCGGCTGAATCCCGGCACTCGCCCGCTCACCCGGATTCCGCCGTACCTTAATTGACACAGAATGGGACAGGGCGCAGATTCTCTTCACACCAGGAGAACTCGTGACTGAGCACACAAGAACATTCACCTGCCAGTACTGCAGTGAGGGAATTCTGGTGCCGTCCGGAGACAACCGCACGAAATGGGAATGCCTGTCCTGCAGGACGCCCGTCACCCTTTCCTTCATGGGGCTTCTCGGCCACATCATGCAAAGCGTGCCCCAGGGGGCCGCCGAATGACCGGTCCGCAGGAACTGGCCGTCCGTGCGGGCCGGGAGCTGGAGGACGCCTCCGCGCAGGAGGTCCTGGAGTGGGCGGTCTCCACGTTCGGCAGGGGGTTCTGCGTGACGTCGTCGATGGAGGACGCGGTCGTCGTTCACCTCGCCTCCCGGATCCTGCCCGGGGTGGACGTGGTCTTCCTCGACACGGGCTACCACTTCCCCGAGACGATCGGCACGCGTGACGCGGTGGAGGCGGTGATGGACGTCC
>NZ_JBEOVJ010000077.1:0-40339 GCF_040295435.1 Streptomyces sp. NPDC002809 | reverse complement strand
ACCCGATCCGCGCCCTGGAGGACCAGGACGAACCCGCGCTGCTGCGGGACCAGTTCCGCCAGCTCCTGCGCTACCGCGCCCTGCTCGCGTGCGTCCCACCGCCTCTTCTGACGCGTCGACGGCTGCCCGCACGTCGCCGAGTGCTGCCGGGCTCCGTCAGGCGCGGCGGACTCAGGGGCGCGCAGTGGCCCCGGCGGGCGCGACTCCACGCCCGGGCAGGAGCCGCATGACCCGGCCCACCATCGCGAGCCTCTCGTCGACCGTGGCAGCGCCGGGAACCTGGATCTTCGCCCCCGCGTAGGAGAGCGCGCCTTCGGCCGCGCGGAGGCAGCGGCGCACTTCATCGGCGTCCATGAGGGATGCGGGCTCGTCCTCGGTGAGAGGCAGATGCGCGTCGGCCCACGGCCCCCCGTACTCGTTGGCGTCCGGGCCCGCACCGGAGAACATGATGCCCTCCAGCAGGCCTTCGGAGGCGAGCCGGGTGATCTGGGCGAGCGGCCGGCCGGGGTCCTGCGCCTCGATCGCCGAACGGCCCCAGTTGACGGCGATGCCGATCCCCCCTTCGCGTGCGAGTGGGATCTCGTCCTCCAGCGCCAGGAACCGCTTCTCGCCCGGGACGGTCGGCGCGTACGCGTCGCAGTGCTCCAGCACGAGCCGGGTGGACCAGGTACCCGCGGCGGGTCCGCTCGCCGTGATCTCGTCGAGGGAGCGGGCGAACATCTCCGCTACGGCGGTCGTGGAGGGCGCGGTGTGGATGTGGAGGACGGAGACCGACTGCTCGCCGGTGAGCTGGTTCAACTCCTCGACGGCGGCGCGGGCCTCCCGGAGGAACCCGAGCGCCGCCTGCCGGCCGTCGGGGTCCGCGGAGGCGAGGCCGAAGGCATCCCAGGCGCCGACGCGCGCCATCGTGCCAGGGATCAGCGTGAGCACGGAACGGGTGAAGCGGCCGCGCAACTGTGCGGCCAGCCATGGAACGTCCTCCCCCAGCCCGTCGCGGTACGGGATCTCCAGCCCGTCGGCGATCTTCCGGTCGGCGAGTCCCTCGTAGAAGTGTTCCTGGTCGGCGCGCAGGGTGGGCAGGGCGGCATAGGCGCCTACGAGAGCGGCGGGCGGTTCGATGTTCATGGTGCCGCATTCTAGTTAAGGTCAGACATCAGATGTCTAGGTTCGGTGCGCACGGCTCGGCATTCCGAGCGTGGCCGCACGCGCAGGTGCCATCAGTCCGCAGGTCCCCGACCAGGGAGTTCACGGACACACGAGGGGCGCCCCGTCCTCGTTCCGGGGCGCCCCCATTTCGTGGCCATCCCGGTTCAGGCACCCGGGCACTGCACGGTGATCCCTGCCGCCCTCATGTCGTTGACGGCCCGGGTGGAAGCTTCCCGGGACGCATTGCTTCTGCCGTACAGGTGGTGGGCGATCACCGTGATGTCGAAGGTGTGGCCCATGTAGCCGTTTCTGGCGAACTCGCTGAGCCTCTCGGCGCAGCCTTCCGCGTCTGTCTTGGTCGTCGTTCCGTGGGTGCTGGAGCACGGACTCGCCGTGAGATCGATCAAGAGCGTGTGCGCCTGGCCGCCTGTCGCCAACGCCGCGCTGACCTGAGGTTTTCCATAAAGACCCCCCACGGCCGCATCGATTTCGTCGAGCAATTGATCTTCCGCGTGGTCCATGGGCGAGTATGCGGAGGTCTCGCTGCTGAACGTTCCGATGGGCGTCCCGTTGAGTGTCGCCTGCAAGGTCACCGTGAAGCCCGGATGGGCCGTGACCTCGTCTCCCTGCTCGTAGTGGACGCGCTGCACAGCGGTGGTGGTGGTCACGTCCGGGCGCCGGGCCGTTCTGTCCGCACGAGCGGATGCCGTCCGCTGGAGGGGGCTGGGCCCGCCCATCACCCGTCGGGCGTTGGTCACAGCTTCGCGTTCGTGGCGGTCGGAGGGGTCGGAGACCTTCAGCCCGGCGCCGTTGTCCGTACCTGCGACCGCGCCCTTGCTCTGTTGGATCACGTGCGTGAGCTCGTGCGCCAGGGTGTACCTGTCAGCGCCACCGTCACCGATGACGACATGGTTGCCCGAGGTATAGGCACGGGCGCCGACCTCGGCGGCCGATGTCCTGGCAGCGCTGTCGGTGTGAATGCGCACAGCGGAGAAGTCGGCCCCGAGCCGCGCTTCCATATCCGTGCGGGTGGCGTCGTCGAGAGGACGACCGGGGGCGCGCAGGACATCGTGAACGGCCGACCGCTGTACCGCCGGCTGTTCGGCCTGCTGGTGACCACAGCCCACACCGTGCTGGTGCTCCTCCTGCGTCCAGGGGTGGCCGGCCTGCCGCAGCCTCTGGATGACGGCGGCGTTGCCCACCGTGCTCTGCAGCACGGACAGCCCGGCAGGCGTTCTTCCACGCGGCGCCACGGTCCTCGCGGTGCCGGAGGAGCGTTTGTTCTCCCCGGGGGTCTTGGCTGCCTCGTTCGCGTGCATCGTTTCCTTTCCGGGCGCCAGGTAGAAATGGACGCCTGATGAAGTTTCGCAGCACCGCCGGAGCCTCCCGGCGCGGGTCACGTCCCGCAAGGCACCTCTGCCCAGACGCACTTGGTGTAAGCGTCGCAGACGAAGCACCCCCAACGGGCAGCGTGCGCCTCGACGAGCCCAGGCACAACTACCGTACGGGTCGGGGAGGTACGGGAGACGCGAGCGGCCCCCTCGCGTACATGTACGGGTCCTGTACGGGTCGCGGCCGTGTCCGGGGGCACACCCTCCCGTTGAACCTGTCCCCGTCGAGGCCGAACCGATGACCGTGGAGACGACGGGCGGGCGGAGGAAAAGCGGTGACGGAGAGGGGCGTGAGGACGGTGCCGGGGACGAAGAGCGGCGGTGCGGCGCAGGCGAGGGAGGACCAGGACCTGCCGGGCGTGTGGGTGGCCTATGGCGCCCTCCTCGGCCATCTGCGCAAACGGGCGGGGCTGACCCAGCCGGCGCTGGGCGCCGCCATCGGCTACTCGATGGAACAGGTCGCCTCGGTGGAGCAGGGGCGTCGGCCTGCGAAGGCAGCGTTCACCCGGGCTGCCGAGGAGGCTGTGGACGCAGGAGGCGTACTGGACGTGCTCCAGCCCGAGGTGGACCGCGCGAAGCTCCCCCGATTCTTCCGCAACTTCGCGGCCATCGAGGCGGCCGTGCTGAGCCGCTTCTCGTACGATCCGCTGCTGGTGCCGGGGCTGTTGCAGACGGAGGCGTACGCACGCGCGGTGTTCGCCGGGCACTGTCCGCCGTTCAGCGAGGAGACCGTGGATCAGCACACGGAGGCAAGGCTGGCGCGCCAGCTGCTGCTGACGCGGGATCCGATGGCGGAGCTGTCGTTCATCATCGGGGAGGAGGCGTTGCGAAACCCTGTGGGCGGCCCCGGGGTCGTCAGAGGGCAGTGGGAGCACCTGCTGGAGCTGGGCAGATTGCGCAACGTAGAGATTCAGGTCATGCCGACGGGTGTTGGCTTCCATGTCGGCCTCGACGGCGCATTCGTCCTGCTCGGGACAACGGACTTCCGGCGGCTGGGATACATCGAATCGCAGGAGGTCGGGTGCATCGTCAGCGAGCCGGCCGTCATCAGCGAGTTCGACTCCAGATATGGCAAGCTGCGTTCACAGGCACTGAATGGTCCGGAGTCTGCGCGGTTCATCGAACGGCTGGTGGGAGCGACATGATCATGGGGCACGGAACCGGGAACCCGGACGAACTGGGCTGGTTCAAGAGCAGCTACAGCGGATCGGGTGGCGGCGACTGCGTGGAGGTGGCCGTGGCCCGGAGCTCGGTCCACGTACGGGACTCCAAAGCCGCCGGCGACGGCCCCGCTCTGCGGGTCGGCCGAATGGAGTGGGCGGCGTTCGTGGCGCTCGCCCGGGGATGACGGCACACGCCGGACCGTCCCCGCGAAGCGGAGCCGGTCCGGCCGGCTGTCCCTTCCGTCAGAGCCGCTCGATGATGGTCACGTTGGCCTGACCACCGCCCTCGCACATGGTCTGCAGACCGTAGCGGCCGCCGGTGCGCTCCAGTTCGTGGAGCAGGGTCGTCATCAGCTTGGCGCCGGTGGCACCCAGCGGGTGGCCGAGCGCGATGGCGCCGCCGTTGACGTTGACCTTGTCGGGGTCGGCACCGGTCTCCTTCAGCCAGGCCAGGACGACCGGGGCGAACGCCTCGTTGATCTCGACCAGGTCCATGTCGTCGATGGACATCCCGGCCTTCTTCAGCGCGTACGCCGTGGCCGGAATGGGCGCCGACAGCATCCGGATCGGGTCCTCGCCGCGCACGGAGAGGTGGTGGATGCGGGCGCGCGGGGTGAGGCCGTGCTCGGCGACGGCCCGCTCGGAGGCGATGAGCAGCGCCGAGGCGCCGTCGGAGACCTGCGAGGAGACACCGGCGGTCAGCCGGCCGCCCTCGACGACGGGCTTGAGGCCGGCCATCTTCTCCAGCGAGGTGTCCCGGCGCGGCCCCTCGTCCACCGTGACGTCGCCGTACGCGACGGTCTCCCGGGCGAACCGGCCCTCGTCGATGGCGCGGGCGGCCCGCCGGTGCGAGCGGAGCGCGAAGTGCTCCATGTCCTCGCGGGAGATGCCCCACTTCTCCGCGATGAGTTCGGCACCGTGGAACTGGTTGACGGGCGCGTCCCCGTAGCGGGCGCGCCAGCCCTCGGAACCGGCGTACGGGCCGTCGGTCAGGCCCAGGGGTTCGGCGGCCTGGCGGCTGGCGTAGGCGATGGGGATCATCGACATGTTCTGGGTGCCGCCCGCGACGACCAGGTCCTGGGTGCCGGACATGACGCCCTGGGCGGCGAAGTGGACGGCCTGCTGGGAGGAGCCGCACTGCCGGTCGACGGTGGTGCCGGGCACCTCCTCGGGGAGACCCGCCGCGAGCCAGGCGGTGCGGGCGATGTCCCCGGCCTGGGGGCCGACGGTGTCCAGGCAGCCGAAGACGACGTCCTCCACCGCGGCCGGGTCGATCCCACTGCGCTCGACCAGGGCCTTGATGACATGGGCACCGAGGTCGGCGGGGTGGACGGCGGAGAGACCGCCCTTGCGCCGGCCGACCGGGGTGCGTACCGCTTCGACGATGTAGGCCTCGGCCATGACTGCTCCTTCGTAAGTGAGGTGAGGGTGTATCAGGTCCTGGTGGTGATGCCCGCGAGGACCATCGACAGGTACTGGCGGGCGATCTCCTCCGGGCTGTGGGTGCCGCCGGGGCGGTACCAGGAGGCGGCCACCCAGACGGTGTCGCGGACGAAGCGGTAGACCAGCCGGACGTCCAGGTCGCTGCGGAAGGCGTCCTCGGCCACTCCGCGTTCCAGCGTGCGCAGCCAGGCGTTCTCGAACTTCAGCTGGGAGTCGGCGAGATAGGCGAAGCGGGGCTGGGCGGACAGGTGCCTGGACTCCCGCTGGTAGATGGCCACCGCCGGGCCGTGCCGGTCGATCTGCCGGAAGGACTGGGTGACGAGCGCCCCGATGGCCTCGCGCGGCCCCAGTCCGGCGGCGAGGACCGTGTCGTAACCGGTCCACAGTTCGTCCAGGAAGGCCGAGAGGATCTCGTCGAGCATCGACTCCTTGGAGTCGAAGTGGTAGTAGAGGCTGCCCGCGAGCATCCCCGCCTCGTCCGCGATGCGGCGGACGGTGGTGGCGTTGTAGCCCTGGGCGGCGAACACCCCGGCAGCGGTCGCGAGGAGTTCGGCACGCCGCTCGGCGTTGGGGTTCGGGGTGATCGCGTTCACGCCCTCTGGCTGCTGACGGAGACGGTCTCCCCGGTCATGTACGAGGAGTAGCCGCTGGCCAGGAAGACGATGACGTTGGCGATCTCCCAGGGCTCGGCGTACCGGCCGAAGGCCTCGCGCTCGGTGAGTTCGGCGAGGAGTTCCGGTGTGGTGACCTTCGCCAGGTGCGGGTGCATCGCCAGGCTCGGGGCGACCGCGTTGACGCGTACGCCGAAGTCGGCCGCCTCCAGGGCGGCGCACCGGGTGAGGGCCATGACACCGGCCTTCGCGGCGGCGTAGTGGGCCTGGCCGCGTTGGGCGCGCCAGCCGATCACGGAGGCGTTGTTGACGACGATGCCGCCGGTGGCGCGGTCCTTGAAGTGGCGCAGGGCGCTGCGGGTGCAGCGGAAGGTGCCGTTCAGGGTGACGTCGAGGACCTTCGCCCACTGGTCGTCGGTCATGTCGACGAGGTCGGCGGTACCGCCGAGACCGGCGTTGTTGACCACGATGTCGAGACCGCCGTGGCGTTCCGCGGCGAGCGCGAAGAGGGCGTCGACCTGCTGCTGGTCGGTGACGTCACAGGGCAGTGCTGAGACGTTGTCGGCGCCGAACTCCTGCGCCAGGGCGGCGGCGCTCTCCTTCAGGCGGCGTTCGTGGGCGTCGCCGATGACGATCCGGGCGCCCTCCTCCAGGAACTTGCGCGCGGTCGCTCCGCCGATCCCGGCGCCCGCGGCGGCGGTGATCACCGCGGTGCGTCCGGCCAGGAGGGAGTGGCCCGGTACATAGGGCGGCTGCGGGGTCACGGGCGGATCTCCTTGGGCAGGCCGAGGACGCGCTCGGCGATGATGTTGCGCTGGATCTCGTTGGACCCGGCGTAGATGGTGTCGGAGCGGGAGAACAGGAACAGCCGCTGCCAGTCGTCGAGTTCATAAGGCGCCTCGGGGGCGGTCATGCCGCCTGCGCCCAGGACGCTCATGGCGAGTTCGCCGAGTTCCCGGTGCCAGGTGGCCCAGAAGATCTTCCCGATGGACGCCTCGGGGCCGGGTGCGCCGGCCGCGACGCCGTCGAGCATGCGCAGGGCGTTGCACCGGATGGTCTCCAGTCCCGTCCAGGCGCGGGCGAGCCGGTCGCGGATCAGCGGGTCGTCGGCGGCGCCGTTGCGCCGGGCCAGGCCGATCAGGGTTTCCAGCTCGCGCCGGAAGCCGACCTGCTGGCCGAGGGTGGAGACGCCGCGTTCGAAGCCCAGGGTGGCCATGGCGACCCGCCAGCCGTCGCCGGGTTCGCCGACGATGTGCGCGGCACGCGTGCGGGCGCCGTCGAAGAAGACCTCGTTGAACTCGGAGGTGCCGGTCAGCTGCTGGATGGGCCGTATCTCCACACCTGGCTGGTCGAGCGGGACCAGGAGGTAGGACAGTCCCGCGTGCCGGGTGGAGCCCGCCTCGGTGCGGGCGACGACGAAGCACCACTGGGCGTCGTGGGCGAGTGACGTCCAGACCTTCTGCCCGGTGACCACCCAGTCCTCGCCGTCCCGCTCGGCGCGGGTCCGTACGTTCGCCAGGTCGGAGCCGGCGTCCGGCTCGCTGTAGCCCTGACACCACAGCTCCTCGACGGCGACGATCGGCGGCAGGAAACGGGCCCGCTGCTCGGGTGTGCCGAAGGCCACCAGGGTCGGGCCGAGCAGTTGCTCCCCGATGTGGTTGACCCGCGCGGGGGCGTCGGCCAGGGCGTACTCCTCGTGGAAGGCGACCTGTTGCTCGATGGTCGCGCCCCGGCCCCCGTACTCCTCGGGCCAGCCCACACAGGTCCAGCCTTCGGCCGCCATGTGCCGTTCCCAGGCCAGCCGTTCGGCGAAGGCCTCGTGCTCACGTCCGGGTCCGCCGCGGCCTCGAAGGCCCGCGAAGGCACCGGTGAGATGGGCGGCCAGCCAGCCGCGGATCTCGGTGCGGAACTCCTCGACGCTGCTCATGGGGGTACGTTAATCTACCAAACACTTGTTAGGGAAGGAGGGGCCGATGTCTGCTGCCCATGACGAACCGGTGCGCTACGAGAAGCAGGGCCCGGTCGCGACGGTGACCATGAACCGGCCGGACTACCGCAACGCGCAGAACTCCGCGATGACCTACGCCCTGGACCGGGCGTTCTACCGCGCGGCCGACGACAGCGAGGTGAAGACCGTCGTCCTGGCCGGGGCGGGCAGGCACTTCTCCGCCGGCCATGACATCGGCACCCCGGAGCGGGACGCGCACCTGCCGTTCGAGCGCCGGGCGGGCCTGTGGTGGGACCACTCGGACAAGGAGGGCGCGGAGAGCCGCTTCGCCCGCGAGTCCGAGGTGTATCTGGGGATGTGCCGCCGCTGGCGGGAGCTGCCCAAACCCGTCATCGCGTCCGTACAGGGCGCGTGTGTGGCGGGCGGTCTGATGCTGGCCTGGGTGTGCGACCTGATCGTGGCCTCGGAGGACGCCTTCTTCGCCGATCCCGTGGTGCGGATGGGCATCCCCGGCGTCGAGTACTTCGCCCACCCGTGGGTGATGCCACCACGGATCGCCAAGGAGTTCCTCTTCACCGGCGACCGGATGAGCGCCCGGCGCGCGTACGAGGTCGGCATGGTCAACCGCGTCGTCCCCCGGGACGAACTGGCCGACCGCACCCAGGAACTGGCGCTGCGCATCGCGGAGATGCCGCGTATGGGCCTGGCCCTGACCAAGCGCGCGGTCAACCAGGCCGAGGACCTGCAGGGCATGCACACCGGCATGGATTCGGTGTTCGGCCTGCACCACCTGGCGCACGCGCACAACGCCGAGACCGCACCGGACGCGCTCGGCGGCATGGACATCCGGGCGATGAAGGAGGCGGGCGCCTGATGGACCTCGACTTCGACGCAGTCGACGAGGCGTTCCGTACCGAGGTACGCGACTGGCTGGCCGCTCACGTCCCGGCGGCTCCCCTGCCGTCCCTGGAGACGGCCGAGGGCTTCGCCGCCCACAGGGAGTGGGAGGCCACCCTCTCCGCCGACCGCTGGTCGGTGGTCTCCTGGCCCGAGGAGTTCGGCGGGCGCGGAGGCTCCCTGCTGCGCTGGATGGTCTTCGAGGAGGAGTACTACGCGGCCGGGGCTCCCGGCCGGGTCAGCCAGAACGGCATCAATCTGCTGGCCCCGACCCTCTTCGAGCACGGCACCGCCGAGCAGCGGGCCCGTGTCCTGCCCGCGATGGCACGCGGTGAGGTCATCTGGGCGCAGGCCTGGTCCGAACCGGAGTCCGGCTCGGACCTGGCCTCCCTGAAGTCGACGGCCGTACGGACCGGGGGCGGCTGGCTGATCAGCGGCCAGAAGACCTGGTCCTCCCGGGCAGCCTTCGCCGACCGGGCCTTCGGCCTGTTCCGCAGCGACCCGGACGCGGACCGGCCGCACCGGGGTCTGACCTATCTGATGTTCCCGCTGGACGCCGAGGGTGTCACCGTACGGCCCATCGGACGGCTCGACGGGAAGCCCGCCTTCGCCGAACTCTTCCTGGACGAGGTGTTCGTACCGGACGAGGACGTCATCGGCGAGCCCGGCCAGGGCTGGCGGGTCGCGATGAGCACCACCGGGAACGAGCGCGGGCTCACGCTGCGCAGCCCGGGCCGCTTCACGGCCGCCGCCGACCGCCTGACCGCCCTGTGGCGCGCGTACGGCGACCCGGCGGACACGGCGTTGCGCGACCGGGTCGCCGACGCGGTGATCGGGGCCCGCGCCTACCGGCTGTTCTCCTACGCCGGGGCCTCCAAGGTCCTGCACGGCGAGGGCGGACCCGCCGGGGCCGTCTCCAGCCTCAACAAGATCTACTGGTCCGAGCTCGACATCGCCCTGCACGAGACGGCACTCGACCTGCTCGGCCCCTACGGCGAACTGGCCGACCACGCAGCCGAATCCCCGGACCACGGCAGCTGGTCCGAGGGGTACACCTTCTCGCTGGCCGGTCCCGTCTACGCGGGCACCAACGAGATCCAGCGCGACATCATCGCCGAGCGGCTGCTCGGCCTGCCGAAGGGACGCCGCTGATGCGTTTCCTCCTGGACGCCGAGCAGCGGGACTTCGCCCGCTCACTCGACGGCCTGCTCACCTCCTGCGACACCCCGGCCGCGATACGGTCCTGGGCCGCCGGCGATCACGGCCCGGGAAGAGCCGTCTGGGCCCGGCTGGCCGAGGCCGGGGTGTTCGCGCTCGCGGTACCGGAGAAGTACGACGGATTCGGCCCACTGCCCCTCGAACTCGCCCTCGCCTTCGAGGCGCTGGGGCGCCACGCGGTCCCCGGACCGCTGGTCGAGACGGTCGCGGCGGCAGCCCTGCTGAACCGGCTCGGCGACGACGGCATCGCAGCCGACAGGCTGCCCGGCATCGCTTCGGGCACATCGGTCGCCTCGCTCCGGCTGACCTCGCTCGGCCCGTACGCCCTGGATGCCGACATGGCCGACGCCGTGTTCGTGGTGGACGGCGACACCCTGCGCCTCGCCGCCGGTCGGCCGGGCCCCGTGCAGCCCTCGGCCGACCCCGGACGGCGGCTGTCGCGGCCGTCGGACGGGCCGGCCCTCGCCCAGGGTCCCGCGGTGGCCGCCGCCGCCGCGTACGCGGCCGATGTGGCCGCACTCGTCACGGCGGCCCAGGCACTCGGGGTCGGCCGGACCCTGCTGGCCCGGACCGTCGAATACGTCACGCAGCGCACCCAGTTCGGGGTGGCGATCGGATCCTTCCAGGCGGTCAAGCACCGGCTGGCCGACACCCTGCTGGCCCTGGAGTTCGCCGAACCACTGGTGCACGGCGCCGCACTCGCGCTCGCCGCCGGCGACGACGGGGCGGGCCTCGACATCGCCGCGGCCAAGGTCACGGCGGGCGAGGCCGCGTACGGGGCGGCGCGCACGGCCCTCCAGTTGCACGGCGCCGTGGGCTACACCGACGAACTCGACCTGTCCCTGTGGATCCGCAAGGCCCGGCCGCTGCGCGACGCGTGGGGCACCCCGGCCGCCTGCCGGGCCCGCGTCATGGGAGCGGCCCGATGAGGCTCACGCAGGAACAGGGCGAGCTGCGATCGGCCGTACGGTCGCTGCTGACGCAGCATCAAGCCACTTCCGGCTGGGTGCCGTTGACCGAGCAGATCGGAGCGGCCGGTCTGGCCGTGCCCGAGGCGTACGGCGGGGCGGGCGGCGGCGCCCGCGACATGCATGTGCTGATGGAGGAGCTGGGCCGGAGCCTGAGCCCGCTGCCGTGTCTGGGCTCCGCGGTGCTCACGACGGGGGCATTGCTGGCCTCCGGTGACAAGGAGGCGTGCGGACGGCTGCTGCCGGGCCTCGCCGACGGCACCTCGGTGGGCGCCCTGGCCTGGGCCGAGCAGGGTTCCTGGGACCAGCAGGCGATACGCGCCGCGGCGGTCCCGGGGCCCGGTGGCGGCCATCTGATCACCGGCACCAAGGAGTACGTGCTGGACTGGCCTGGCGTCGACGTCCTGCTCGTCGCGGCCCGTACGCCACACGGGGTGTCGCTCTTCGAGGTGGCGCCCGACGCCGCCGGGGTGCGGCGGGAGCCCCTCGTGACCATGGACGAGACCCGGGCCCAGGCCCGGTGGGTGCTCGACGGCGCCGAGGGACACCTGCTGGGCGTGGACGGCGACGGCGGGCGGTACCTGGAGCACGTGCGGGATCTGGCGTGCACGGCACTCGCCGCGGAACAGGTGGGCGCAGCCGAGCGCTGCCTGGAGCTCACCGTCGAGTACGCCGGGGCCCGGGTCCAGTTCGGGCGGCCCATCGGCTCGTTCCAGGCGGTCAAGCACCGGCTGGCGGACGCCTACGTCCTGGTGGAGTCGGCGCGTTCGGTGGCGCTGGGCGCGGCGTTCACCGCCGACGAGGACCCGGCCGCGCTGCCGCGGGCCGCCGCCGTCGCAAAGTCCGTCTGCTCCGAGGCGTTCTCGGCGGTGGCCGGCGAGATGATCCAGCTGCACGGCGGGATCGGGATCACCTGGGAGCACGACGCACACCGCTACTTCAAGCGGGCACACGGGGCGGGCGAGCTGTTCGGGCCGCCTGCCCACCATCGGGCCCGGCTCGCCGCCGGGCTCGGTCTGACCGCCCACTGAGCAGTTCCAGCAGACGGAGAGAAGGGCGCAACCCATGGACATCGACCACCCGTTGGACTTCACGGGGCACGTGGTGCTGGTCACCGGCGGCACCAAGGGCATCGGCGCCGCCATCGCCGCGGCGTTCCTCGGGGCCGGGGCGGACGTGGTGGTCTGCGGCCGCAACACCCCGGAGACTCTGCCCGCGGCCGGTGGCCGCCGGGCCGTCTTCGTCGCCGCCGATGTGCGCGATCCGGCGGCGGCGTCCTCGCTGGTGGACGCCGCCGTGGAACGCTTCGGCCGGCTCGACGTACTCGTCAACAACGCGGGCGGCTCCCCGGACGCCGACGCGGCCACCGTCTCCCCGCGTTTCGTGGAGAAGATCGTCGCGCTCAACCTCCTCGCGCCGTTCTACGCGGCGCAGGCGGCCCACCGCGTCATGCGGGACCAGGACGGCGGCGGTTCGGTCATCAACATCGGCAGTGTCTCCGGCCAGGACCCGCAGCCCGGCACGGCGGCCTACACGGCCGCCAAGGCCGGGCTGCTGGCCCTCACCAAGGCGCTGGCCCTGGAGTGGGCACCGGCAGTCCGGGTCAACCACATCACCACGGGGCTGATCCGCACCGAGAGTGCGGCGTCGGTCTACGGTGCGGACGGCGGGGCGGCGGTGGCGGGCGTCATCCCGATGGCACGGATGGCCGTGCCGGGGGACGTCGCCCGCGCCTGCCTGTTCCTCGCGGGCGGCCTGTCCGCGTACATCAACGGGGCAGACCTCGCGGTGCACGGCGGAGGCGAGTTCCCCGCCCGCTATCTGGCGGCGAAAGCGGCCGGCGAGCCGGGGTGAGCAGCGCGGGGACGCGCGACGTCCGTCCCGGACGGGACGGACGTACGGCGGCGGCCCGCGTGCCGCGCGGCCCCGGGCGGCGTGACTGCGGCAGCCGGACGGGAGCGGATCGCCGCCGTCCGGCACCGCCGGCTGTTCTTCGTCCAGATGCGCTCCAGGGCCGCCGAAGCCCTCGGCGCGGTGGGGCGGAGGACGGCGCGAGCCCACCGGGGGCCACCGCCGCCCGCCCCCGGACTCGGGTTATCCCCACCCCGGATCCGCCAGCAGCCGCCATGGTCCCTCCGCACCGTGATCCGTAGCGTCGAATCATCGGCTCGGAAGATCGCGGAAGGACGGACATGAGGCTGCGCGGCGGCAAACGACAGCAGACGGACGACCGGCCGGAGGCCCGGGGCGCATCCGGATTCGCCGTCGAACTGCGCGGCGTCCGGCGGCAGTACGGACGTGGCGCCGGCACCGTGCACGCCCTCGCAGGCATCGATCTCGCCCTGCCACGCGGCACGTTCACGGCTGTCATGGGACCGTCGGGCTCCGGCAAGTCCACGTTCCTGCAGTGCGCCGCCGGCCTCGACCGGCCGTCGGCCGGCTCCGTGCGCCTCGGTGGTACGGAGATCACCGGCATGCGCGAGAACCAGCTCACCGAGCTGCGCCGCAGCCGCCTCGGCTTCGTCTTCCAGGCCTTCAACCTGCTGCCCTCCCTCACCGTGGAACAGAACGTGCTGCTCCCGATGCGCCTCGCCGGGCAGCGCCAGGACCGCAGCCGGGCGGAGGCGGTCCTCACGCAGGTCGGCCTCACCGGCAAGGCGAAACGCCGGCCCGGTGAGCTCTCCGGCGGCCAGCAACAGCGCGTGGCCATCGCCCGCGCCCTGGTCACCGCCCCGGACGTGATCTTCGCCGACGAGCCCACCGGCGCCCTCGACACCGTCACCGCAGGCGAGGTCCTCAGCCTGCTCCGGCACGCGGTGGATGCCCTCGGCGCCACCGTCGTCATGGTCACCCATGACCCGGCCGCGGCCGCCTGGGCCGACCGCGTGCTGTTCCTCGCGGACGGCGCCTTCGCCGGCGGCCTCGACCGGGGCTCGGCGCAGCAGATCGCGGCGCGCATGGCCGGCCTCTCCTCCCGTACGGGCACGATGGCGGGGGCCGTGGCATGAGGCCCAACGGTCTCGCCCGCGCGGCCGTGCGCTTCGGACCCGCGTCGTTCGCCGGCACCTTCGTCGCGCTGATGATGGCGGCACTGATCGTCTCGGCCTGCGGCATCCTCCTGGAGACGGGCGCCCGCGCGTCGGTGCCGGCCCAGCGGTACGCGAAGGCACCCGTCATCGCGGCGGCGGACCAGTACGCCCGCCTCGTCACGGGCAGCGGCGACAGCCGCTCCGAGTCGGCGGACCTGCTGCCGGACACCGCGCGCGTGGATGTCGCGCTGGCCGGCAGGGCGGCCCGCGCACCCGGCACAGAGGCTGCGGTGCCGGACTTCACGTTCCCGGTGCGTCGGGGCGACGGCGCGCTCACGGGCCACGGCTGGGGATCGCACGCCTTCACCGGCGCCGCGCTCACCTCCGGCACCGCTCCCCGTACCGGCGAGGTCGTGCTCGACGCCGCCGCCGCACGGGACGCGAAGGCAGGTGTCGGCGACACCGTCACGCTCGAAACCGCCACCGGGCGCGCCGGTTTCCGCGTCTCCGGGCTGGCGGAGGCCGGAGCCGGCGACGCCCCGGAGGGCGCCACCGGCTGGTTCACCGACGCCCAGTCCCCCGTGCTCGCCGGGCATCCCGGCAAGGCCGACGCCATCGCCGTACTCGCGAAGGGCGGGGCGTCCCCCGAAGACACCGCGGCCCTCGCCGCCGGCGTGCAGAAGGCCCTCGCCGGCTCCGGTGCCGAGGTACACACCGGCGACGACCGCGGCGCCGTCGAGGACCGCGGGCTCGGATACGCCAGGGAAATGCTCACCGGGCTCGGCGGCTCCTTCGGCGGGATCGCCACATTGGTCGCCGTCTTCACGGCGTCCGGCACGGTCGCGCTGTCCGTCGCCCAGCGCGCCCGCGAGTTCGCGCTGCTGCGCGCCGTCGGCGCCACTCCGCGGCAGATCCGCCGCGCGGTCGCCTCCGAGGCGCTGCTCGTCGCGCCGCTCGCCGGGCTGGTCGGCTGTCTGCCCGGGATCGGTCTCGCGCACTGGTGGTTCGGTCAGTTGAAGGATCGCGGGGCCGTCCCGGCCCTCGTGGACCTGCACGTCTCCTGGATCCCGCTGGTGGCCGCCGTCGGCACGGGGCTGCTGACCGCGCTCGTCGCCGGCTGGTCGGCCGGGCGCCGGCCCGCGAGGATCAAGCCGGGGCAGGCGCTCACCGAGGCCTCGGTGGAGCGGCTGCGACCAGGTGTGGTCCGTACCGTGCTCGGCCTGGCCGCCCTCGCGGGCGGCGGGTTCCTCACCGGCGTCGCCGCGCGTTCCGCCGGGGACGACGCGGCCAACGCCGCCCTGGGCGTCGTCATGCTGTTCATGCTCGCCGTCGCGTTGCTCGGCCCGCTGGTGGCGCGGCTGTGCGCGCTGCTGTTCGGGGTCGCGCTGCACCGCCGCGGCCCCGCGGCCGAGCTCGCAGCCGCCAACTCCCGTACGAACGCCCGCCGGCTGGCCTCCGCGATCACCCCGATCGTGCTCGCCATGGCCTTCGCCTCGACGCTCGTCTTCATGCACACGAGCGAGAGCCATGTCGCCGCGCATCAGCTGCGCGCCGGCATCACCGCCGATCACGTCGTCACACATCCCGCCGGGCTGCCCACCGACGCCCTCGACCGGGCCGCCCGCGCACCCGGCGTCGAAGCGGCCGTGGGCCTGCTCGACACGCAGGTGCTCGTGCCCGTCGGGTCGGGAGGCGACCGGTGGCTGCAGAGCTCGGCGGCCCAGGGAATCACCGGCACCGGTGCACAGCTCCAACAGGTGCAGGACCTCGACGTACGCAGCGGCCGCCTGGACCGGATCGGCGAGGGCCGGATCGCGATCGACAGGACGCTGGCCACCTCCGCGAAGGCCGAGGTCGGCGACAAGCTGCCGATGTACCTCCCGGACGGCACCAGGACCAGCCCCGAGATCGTCGCCGTGTACGGCCGCGGGCTCGGCCTCGCGACCGTGACCATGGACCGTGCGTCGCTGGCCGGCCACGTCACCGAGGGCTTCGACAGCATGCTGCTGGTCCGGGGCGGGGAAGCGCAGGCCCTCGCCCCGCTGGGCGTGGTCACCGACGCCTCCGGCTACGCGGTCGGACGGACCACCGACCGCGAACTCAACGCCTGGGCCAACTACACGATGGCCGGGGTCCTGGGCGGCTTCGCCGCCGTCGCCGCCGCCAACACCCTCGTGATGACCGTCCTCGACCGGCGCCGCGAGCTCGGCGTGCTCCGCCTCGTCGGCGCCACCAGGCGCCAGGTGATGGACATGCTGCGCTGGGAAGGCCTCCTGGTGGCGGTGGCCGGCATCGTCCTGGGCACGGCAATCGCCGCGGCCACGCTGATCCCGATGACGCGCGGCCTGACCGGCGAGTCCCCGTACGTGCCCCCGCTCGTGTACGGGTCCTTCGCCGCGGCCGCGGTGGGGCTCGCCCTGCTCGCCGTCACCCTCCCGGCGCGCGCGGCGCTCCGCGAGCGCAAGGGCTGACGTCCTGCGGCCGCGAGGTCAGACCAGGTTGTCCTCGACCGTCAGGCCGAAGGCTCCGCGGCCGTACATGGCGAGGGCGCGCTCCACGTCGTTGGCGACGTGGACGCTGCCCGCGTGGGCGTCGCGCCAGGCGCGTTCGACGGGGTTGCCGCGCCGCAGCGCGTTGCCGCCTGCGGTCTTGAAGAGCAGGTCGATCGCGGCGACGGCCCGTTCGGTTCCCCGGACCTGGTCGCGCCGGGTGCGCAGCCGCAGCTCCATGGGTATCTCCCGTCCCGCGGCCGCGAGTTCGGCCAGCTCGCGCAGGTTCCGGTCCATCTGCAGCACGGTCGCGTCGATGTCGGAAGCGGCGCGCGCGATGGCGACCTGGGCGAACGGGTCCTCGGCGAAGCTGCCGCCGCCCAGGCTGAGCCGCACCCGCTCCTTCATCCGCGACACATACGACGCGTAACCGCCGGAGACGGCCCCGATCACCGGTGCGGTGACGGCGCTGGTGAAGATCGCGCCGAACGGCAGCCGGTACAGCGGCCCCGGGTTGACCTGCTGTCCCGGTACCTTCAGCTGTGCCTGCTCGTAGTTGCGGAGCACCCGGTGGGCGGGCACGAAGGCCGAGTCGACGAGGACGTCGTTGCTGGCGGTGCCGCGGAGGCCGACCACGTCCCACATGTCTTCGATGCGGTAGTCGGACCGGGGCACCAGGACGGTGAGGAAGTCCACCGGCCGCCCCTGCGCCCCGACGACGAGGGCTCCGAGCAGCGCCCACGAGGCGTGCTCGCAGCCCGAGGAGAAGCTCCACCGGCCGGCCAGCTCGTAGCCGCCTTCGACGGGGGTGAGCCGCCCCACGGGGGCGTACGACGAGGAGATACGCGTGTCCCGGTCCTCACCCCACACGTCCTCCTGCGCCTGCTGGGGGAACAGGCCCAGCTGCCAGGGGTGGACGCCCAGCACCGACGCCACCCAGCCCGTGGAGCAGCACACGGCGGAGATCTCCCGCACGACCCGGTAGAAGTCGACCGGATCGCCCTCCAGGCCGCCGAACCGGGCCGGCTGGAGCATCCGGAACACGCCGGCCCCGGAGAGCTCACGGATCGTCGCGTCCGGGATGCGCCGCGCCTCGTCGGTGGCGGCCGCCCGCTGTTCGATGGCCGGCAGCAGGGCGCGTACCGATTCCAGAACCTCGTTGCCCACAGTGCGTCCTCCATAGCCTTGTCGCCCGGTGAGGCGTGTCGGTCAGACCGTCCGCAGGGCGGCCTTGTCCACCTTTCCGGTGGCGTTGCGCGGAAGGGCCCCGAGGACCACGACCTCGCGGGGGACCTTGAAATTGGCGAGCCGGTCGCGGCAGTGGCCGACGAGCTCGTCCGGCTGCGCACCCGCGCCGGGTCGGAGCGTCACGTACGCGCGTCCGACCTCGCCGAGGCGCGCGTCCGGCATCCCGACCACGGCGGCCTCGGCGACGGCGTCGTGGCCGGCGAGCACCTGCTCGACCTCCGCCGGGTAGACGTTGAATCCGCCGACCACGAACATCTCCTTGGAGCGTCCCGTGATGACGAGATTGCCGCGCGGGTCGAGGTGGCCGATGTCTCCGGTGTCCAGCCAGCCGTCGGCGTCGACGGCTGCCGCGGTGGCCTCCGGATCGTCGAGGTAGCCGTGCATCACGTGGTAGCCGCGCACCAGGATCCGGCCGTCCTGCCCGGCCGGCAGCGGGCGCCGCCCGTCGTCGGCGACACGTACCTCGGTGCCGTCGATGGGACGTCCCGCGGTCAGGGCCACGGTCTCGGCGTCGTCGTCCGCCGAGCACACGGTGACCGTGCCGCAGGTCTCGGTCAGTCCGTAGGCGGTGAGCACCTCGGGGAAGAGCTCGGCGCGCATCCGCCGGACGAGGGCGACCGGCACGACGGCCGCGCCGGTCACCGCCAGCCGCAGCGACGACAGGTCGAAGAGGTCCCGGCCCGGCGCGTCCAGCAGCTCCGTGTAGATCGTGGGCGGGCCGGGCAGTACGGTGATCCGCTCGGCCTCGACGGTGCGCAGGGCCCGGTCCACGTCGAACACCGGTTGCAGCACCATCGTGGCGCCTCGCAGCAGGCACGCGAGAACGCCGGCCTTGTAGCCGAAGCAGTGGAACATCGGGTTGATGACGAGGTAGCGGTCGTCGCCCGTGACTCCGGTCCGGCCGCTCCAGGCCCAGTACGTGGCGAGGTTCTGCCGGTGCGTGGTCATGGCGCCCTTGGGGCGGCCCGTCGTGCCCGAGGTGAAGAGCAGGTCGGAGGGGTCGTCGGGTTGTACGGCGGCGGTACGTGCCGCCGCCTCGGCGTCGGGCAGGTGCGCTCCGCGCCGGAGGAACTCCTCCCAGGGCAGGGTGCCGGACGGGGTGGTGGCATCAAGGGTCACCACCTGTTCCAGTGCGGCCGGCCGGGACTCCGCCGCTCCGTCGTCCCCGGTGGTCAGCATGGACAGGTAGTCCTTGCCGAGGAAGCCGTTCTCGACGAACAGCAGCCGTGCGCCGCTGCGTTGCAGGAGCAGGCGCGCCTCGGCACCCTTGTAACGGGTGTTGACGGGGACCAGCACAGCGCCCGCCGACGTGGTGGCGAGTGCCGCGACGACCCAGCGGTGGCTGTTGGGCGCCCAGACGGCGATACGGTCACCGGGCCGCGTACCGAGCGCGACGAGCGACTTCACGGTCGCCCGCACCAGGTCCCGCAGCTGCCTCCAGGTCAGCCTCGTATCACCGTCCACGACCGCCTCCCGGCCGGGGTACCGTGCCGCGGCGAGGTCGAGGGCGGCAGGGATCGTGAGGGGATGCTCGGTTTCGCTCATCTGCTCTCCGGGAGGGGACGGACGGTCTGCGCGGAACATGCCTGCCGCGGTGGGGTGCTGATGGAATGTCAGGACGAGGGCGGCAGCATCTTCCTGGACGCCTCGTGGGCGGCGAGAGCAAGGCCGGCGCGGGGGAACCCGCTGCGCTTCTCCGCCGCCCCGGCATTGCCGCCGGCGACCAGGACGGGCCCGTCGGCGAGGTGTTCCAGCCCCTCCCTGGCCACGTCGTCCGGCTCGGCGACGCGCAGTCCGGGCAGGTCCATGCGCAGCCCGGCGCGCTCCATGGCCGGGGTCCGGGTCACTCCGAGAACGAGTTCCAGGACATGCACGCCGTGTGGGCGCAGTTCCAGCCACAGGCCCTCGGCGAAGACCCGGCTGAAGGCCTTGGCCGCCGAGTAGACGCTGATCTGCGCCTGGCCCAGGTATCCGGAGAGCGAGCCGACCAGCATGATGCCGCCCCGGCCGCGTTCCTTCATCAGGGCGCCGAAGTGATGGGTGAGGGCGAGCTGCGCGGTGATGTTGAGGTCCAGGACGCCCTGGACGCGGCTCAGGTCGCCGGTCACGAACTCGTGGCCGTAACTGTTGGCTCCCGCGTTGAAGATCAGCAGGCCGACCTCGAGACCGTCGGTGGCCTCGCGGACAGCGGCCGGGGCCCCGGGGGCGAGCAGGTCGAGCTCCAGCGTGCGGACGTCGACACCCTTGGCACGCACGCGGTCGGCGGTCTCGTTCAGCGGAACCGGCTTGCGGGCTATGAGGACCAGGTTGATCCCGGCGTCGGCGAGCTGCTCGGCGAACGAGGCGCCCACGCCCTCGGACCCTCCGGCGACGACCGCCCACGGCCCGTACAGGTTCTTGTCGATCATCGAGTACCTCTCTCGTCCTGGCCGGTGCCGCGACCGTAAAGCGCTCTTCCGGGGCCGTGCCCCGGGCATCCCACTGGCCGGGATGCCCGGGTCCGGTCAGGCGGCGTCGGAGGGCTGCCCGGTCATGTGCCGTACGGCCAGGGAGGCGAAGACCATGGCGGTGCCGATGGGGACGCCGGGCCCGGGATAGACGCCTCCGGTGAAGGACGCGCTCGTGTTCCCCGCGGCGTACAGGCCGGTCAGCGGTCGGCCCTCCGTGTCCAGGACGCGGGCGTCGGCGTCCGTGCGCAGACCGCCCTTGGTGCCGAGGTCGGCGAGGACCAGCCGGGCCGCGTAGTACGGCGGCCGGTCGAGCGGGACCATGCACGGGTTGGGGCCGGGTGCGTTCCTGGTGTCGGCGAAGAACAGGTCGTACGGGTCCTCGCCCCGGTGGTGGTCCTCGTCCGTCCCGGCGGCGGCGAAGCCGTTGAAGCGGCCGACGGTGTCCGCCAGGGTGGCGGCCGGCACGCCGATGAGCGCGGCGAGTTCCGGCAGCGAGTCCGCCCGTACCCAGGTGCCGGCTGCCAGGTGGGCGGCGGGGTCGGCGGGGGGCACCGTGATGGCGGGCAGGGAGCCGCCCTCGCGGGAGTCGAAGATCAGGTGGACGGGCGTGTCCGCTCCCCCGGCCGCGATGACGGCACGGCCCATGCGGTCGTACGGCAACGACTCGTTGGCGAACCGCCGCCCAGAGCCGTCCACGACGAGGCCACCTCGCAGGCCGAGGGTGAACGCGGCCGTTCCGTCGGGGAGTTCGGTGCCCGGGCACCACCAGGCCTCGTCCATGAGTCCGGTGGCGGCACCGGCCGCGACGGCGGCCCGCAGCAGCTCTCCGGTGTTGGTTCCGCGCGGCGCCATGCTCCATCCGGCCCTGCCCGGCACCCCGCGCTCGGCGCGCAGGCCGTCGTCGCCCTCGAAACCGCCCGCGGCCAGCAGGACGCCGCGCCGTGCCCGTACCCGAACCGTGCCGTCCGGCGTCCGCGCCTCGACGCCGGTGACCCGCCCGTCCTCGGTGACGAGGCCGGTGACGTGGTGCTCGGTGCGCACGTGCGCGTTCCCGGTGCGGGTGGCCGCGAGCAGGAGGCGGCCGATCAGGGCGCGGCCCGCACTCAGCGGTGCGCCGTCCCGGTGGCCCAGGCCCGCGCGGTCCCGGTCGATCGCCGGACGTACCAGGGGCAGCAGGTCGCCGAGCAGCTCCGGCGCGAGGTCCAGCGGGACGAAGGAGCGGCCTGCGTCCATCCGTCCGGGGGCCGCCACGTAGTCGGGGAAGGGGCGCCACTCGAACTCGACAGCGGGGTCGCGTTCGAGCCGGGCCACCAGCTCGGGGGCGTGGCGCAGGAAGGCGTCCCTGCGTTCCGCCTCGGAGTCGTCGGTCAGGGCCCGAAGGTAGGCGCCGGCCGCTTCGGTGGAGTCGCCCAGCCCGGCGCGTTCCTGCACCTGGGTGCCGGGCAGCCAGCAGGCTGCCCCGGAGTAGGCGGAGGTGCCGCCGAGCAGCGCCGTCCGCTCCAGTACGACGGTGTCGAGGCCGTCCCCGGCGGCCATCAGGGCCCCGGTCATCGCCCCCGCCCCTGATCCGACGACGATCACGTCGTGGGTGGCGTCCCAGTCCTGCCGGCCGTCCCGCATGGGGTGCTCTCCTGCCGCTCGGTGGTGTGCGGTCTCAGCAGACCCCGTCGGGCCGGGCCCCGGCGGGGCAGGTCCCGCTGACCGGTACGGCGGGGCGGACGCACCTGACGCGTGGCCGGGCCCGGCGTATTGTCTGTGCAGCTGTAGACACCACCGAGCTCCGGGAGGGAACGCGTGCCCAGAATCGCCGAGGCCAGGGCCGGGGCCGAGCCCAGTTCGCCCCGGCAGCGCGCCCGCCGTCAGAGCATCTTGAAGGTGGCGGCGGACATCGCCGCCACGACGGGTCTCGAGCGGGTACAGATGCAGGAGGTCGCCAGGTCGGCGGGGGTCGCCATCGCCACCCTGTACCGGTACTTCCCCTCGAAGACCCATCTGTTCACCGCGTTGATGGCCGACCAGATCGAGGGATTCGCGGCCCGGGTGCCCGAGCGGCCGGCAGGCACCTCGCCCGAGGACGCCGTGTTCGAGACGCTGGGCAGCGCCACCCGCAATCTGCTGCGCCGGCCCGCGCTCGCCACGGCGATGATCCAGTCGGCGAACGCCGCCCGCGCCTCGACCGTCCCGGACCTGGCGAGGATCGACTCGGGGTTCATCGGCCTGCTGCTGCGGGCCTGGGAGGTGGAGGAGCCCACGGACCACCACATCACCCGTCTGCGGCTGCTGGTCCTGCTCTGGTACGGCGTTCTGCAGTCGCGGCTCAACGAGCGGCTCACCCCGCAGGAGGCGGACGCCGACCTGCGGATGGCGTGCCACCTGCTGCTCGCCCCTGGGCCGGACGCCGGCTGAGCCCGGTCGACGGAGGGGCCGGACGCCGGCAGACCCCGGCCGGCGCTCCGGCCGGGTGCGCCCGTCGGTTCAGCGGGTCGGCTGCGTACCCGTCGTGTCGAGTCCGGCGACGCTGTAGGCGGCGTAGGTCCGGTACGGGTCGCGGCCCTTGAAGTACGGGGTCAGCTGGGCGTCGAGCTCCGCAGGGGTGAAGGTGCCGTCCGCGGCGGTGAACTTCTGTTCCACGGTGGGCGGGGCGAGCAGGGCGACCATGTCGCCGTAGACGACGAAGACCTGACCGTTGATCTCGTCGGAGGCCGGTGAGGCCAGGTGGCCCACCAGGGTGGCGACGCGCTCGGGGGCCATGATGTCGAGGCCGCCGGGCGCGGTCGCGCCTTCGCCGAAGGCTTCGGCGGTCATGGCGGTGCGGGCCCGCGGGCAGATCGCGTTGGCGCGTACGCCGTAGCGGGCCAGGCCCTGCGCGGTGGCCAGGGTCAGCGCGGTGATGCCGGCCTTGGCCGCGGAGTAGTTCGGCTGACCGGGGGCGCCGAACAGGAAGGCCTCGGACGAGGTGTTGACCACACGGCCGTAGACCGGGGCGCCCGAGGCCTTGCTCGCGGCGCGCCAGTGCACGGCGGCGGCGCGGGAGATTCCGGCGTGCCCCTTGAGGTGGATCCGGATGACGTCGTCCCAGTCGGACTCGGTGAGGTTGAACAGCATCTTGTCGCGGAGCACGCCCGCGTTGTTGACCACGATGTCCAGACTGCCGAAGCTCTCCACGGCGGCCTGCACCAGGCGGTCGCCCATGGACCAGTCGCCGACGTCACCGGTCACGGCCACCGCCCCGGTTCCGAGGGCCTTGATCTCGGCGGCCACGTCCTCGGCCGACGGACCGACGTCGTTCACCACCACATTGGCGCCGAGTGCCGCGAGTGCCAGCGCCTCGGCCCGGCCGAGCCCAGCTCCGGCACCGGTGACGACGGCGGTGCGCCCCTCCAGGGTGTTCGCCGAGGGGGTGTTCGTCGCGCTCATGCTGCCTCTTTCCGTGTTCCGTCGAACCGATGGATACGCGGGCGCACCCCGGGGATGTCACCGGGGTGCGCCACACACACGAAACTAGTATTGATTTCAGTTTTTGGCCGGGCGGTGTCCCGTTGAGTGGACGAAGCCGACGGAGACGGATCCGAGGCCCGCGAAATCGGCCCGGTAGGTCTCACCCGGCCGCACGTCGACCGCCTTGGTGCACGAGCCCGGCAGGATCACGTGTCCGGCCTCCAGCCGCACCCCGAAGGACGCGACCTTGCGGGCCAGCCAGGCGACGGCCTCGGCGGGATCGCCGAGGACCGCGCTCGTGTTGCCCCGGGCGATCTCCTCACCGTCCCGGTACAGGACGGCGTCGATGTCGGCCGGGTCCAGTCCGTCCGGCCGCACCCGGGCCGAGCCGAGGACCACTCCGGCGGACGAGGCGTTGTCGGCGATGGTGTCGGCGAGCCCGATCCGCCAGTCCTTGATCCGGCTGTCGATGAGTTCGAGGCTCGGGACGATGTACTCGGTGGCCGCGAGGACATCCTCGGTGGTGCATCCCTCCCCCGGCAGGCTCCGGCCGAGTACGTATCCGATCTCGACCTCGATCCGGGGGTAGCAGTACCGGTCGGCCTCGACGGGTGTCCCCTCGGGCAGCACCATGTCGGAGAGCAGATGACCGTAGTCCGGCTCGTCGACGCCCATCATCTGCTGCATGACCTTCGAGGACAGACCGACCTTGTGCCCGTGGACGGTGCGGCCCTCGGCCAGCTGCCTGCGGATGTTGATCAGCTGGATCTCGTAGGCGTCGCCCGCGTCGATGCCCGGCCAGGTCGTGGTGAGCGGTTCCACCGGGCTGCGGCCCCACTGGGCGGCCCACAGCGCCTCGGCGGCGTCGGCGCGCTGGGCGGATTCAAGCATCGGGGTTCTCCGTCCCGTCGGGGGTGGTGGTGCGGAATCGGGCCCGGCCGCCGGTGAGCACCGTACGGCCGTCGCCGGCCGACGCCTCGAAGCGCACGGCGCGGTCACCGGGGGCGTCCGGGCCCGGGGCTTCGGTCCATCCGGTCAGGCCGAGCCGGTCGCCCGGGAACGCCGGTGCGGCGAACCGGGCATCCAGTTCGGCCAGTTCGGCCGGATGCACGCCAAGGGCCCCGGCCAGGGGCAGCAGGCTCGCGGCGAGCGTGCACAGCCCGTGCAGGAAGGGCCGGTCCATCCCCGCCGCCTTCGCCGCTTCCGGGTCGATGTGCATGGCGTGCCGGTCGCCGAGCAGCCGGTAGAGGGCCGCCTGCCGGGCGTGTGTGGCCACGGCAAGGACGTGGTCGGCCGGCCGGTCCGGGCTGCGTGGTGCGGACGGGCCGCGTTCGCCGCCGAAGCCTCCGCAGCCGGGCGCGAAGATCGACCAGGTGGCCGTGAAGCGTTCGCTGGACACCTCGACGTCGAAGACGGCGGCGGCTCCCTTGTCCCGGACGGCGGAGACCCGGGCGGTGGTGGCCAGCTCGCCGGAGGTCTGCAACGGGCCGTGCACGACGAGGTGCTGGCTGCCGTGCACGGCGGTGGTGATGTCGAAGGCGCCGAGCGCACCGAGCGCGTCGGGCGCCCACTGGGCCAGGGTCAGCGCGAAGGTGGGCAGCACCCGCAGACGCTCTTCGTACACGAGGTCGAGCCGGTCGGCCGGGGCACCGACCGCGAGTGCGTACAGGATCGCGTCCCGAGCGGTCCAGGCGACGGTACGGGTGCCGAGCCCGCGGCCCTGCCACGGGGAGACGGTCACCGGTCGGCCCCCAGGATCAGCCCGCTCGTGGGTACACCGGTGCCGGCGGTGACCATGACGTGGTCGGCCTTGTCCGGCTGGTTCACCGAGGTCCCGCGGACCAGCCGGACGCCCTCGGCGATGCCGTTCATGCCGTGCAGATAGGCCTCACCGAGCTGTCCGCCATGGGTGTTGAAGGGCAGCCTGCCGCCGAGCTCCAGGTGGCCGTCGGCGATGAAGTCCTTCGCCTCTCCGGGCTTGCAGAAACCCAGTTCCTCCAGCTGCGGAAGGACCAGCGGCGTGAAGTGGTCATAGAGGACGGCCGCGTCGATGTCGTCGGGACCGAGGCCGCTCTGCCCGTACAACTGCCGTCCGACCAGACCCATTTCGGGAATTCCGGTGATCGTCGGCCGGTAGTAGCTGGTCATCATGTGCTGGTCCGCCCCTAGCCCCTGGGCCGCCGAGCGGATCACCGCGGGCGGGTTCGGCAGATCGCGGGCGCGTTCGGCGGAGACGATCACCAGGGCCTGGCCGCCGTCGGTCTCCTGGCAGCAGTCCAGCAGGCGCAGCGGTTCGGCGATCCAGCGGGAGTCGCGGTGGTCCTGGAGGGTGATGGGGCGGCCGTGGAACCAGGCTGCTGGATTGTTGGCGGCGTGCTTGCGGTCGACAACGGCGACCCGGCCGAAGTCGTCGGTGGTGGCGCCGTACTCGTGCAGATAGCGGCGGGCGAACATGGCCACCCACTGGGCGGGGGTGCTCAGCCCGAAGGGGGTCATCCAGGCGTACGCCGCCCGGTCGGCGGTGGTGTCCATGGGACGGTCGGCCTGCCCGAGCCCGTAGCGCTCGCCGGACCGCTCGTTGAACGCGCGGTAACAGACCACCACGTCGGCGACGCCGGTGGCCACGGCCATGGCGGCCTGCTGCACGGTGGCGCAGCCGGCTCCGCCGCCGTACCCGATGCGGGAGAAGAACGTGAGGTCACCCATCCCGGTGTTGCGGGCCACATGGATCTCGGAGTTGGTCTCCGCGGTGAAGGAGACCAGCCCGTCGACGTCGCGGGGGGTCAGGCCGGCGTCCGCGAGGGCGGCGAGCACGGCCTCGCAGGCGAGCCGGAGTTCACTGCGCCCGGAGTTCTTGGAGAACTCGGTGGCACCGATGCCGGCCACCGCCGCGGCCCCCGACAGCGGCCCGTTGCGCCTCGTCACCGTACTCATCGGGCCTCCCCGGGCAGCTGTACCGAAACGGTCCCGGTGACGTGGGCGCCCAGACCGTTGGTGCCCTTGACCGCGATGTCGACGCGGCGGTCCCCGTCGTTCTTCGCGGTCACCGTGCCGGTGAGGACCATGGTGTCGCCGGGGTGGTTGGGGGCGCCGAGCCGGATTCGGATCGCCTTGACGACGGACGCGGGGCCGGCCCAGCCGGTGACGTACCGGTCGACGAGGCCGTTGCTGGTCAGGATGTTCATGAAGATGTCCTTGGAGCCGCGTTCCCGCGCCAGTTCGGGGTCGTGGTGCACGTCCTGGTAGTCACGGCTCGCGAGGGCGGTGGCGACGATCAGGGTGCGGGTGACCGGGACCGGCAGCTCGGGAAGCACGTCGCCGACGGCCACCTCGTCGTAGGTGCGCGACGGCGGGAGGGTGCCCTGGGGCGGGGTCATGAGGCCACCCCCGAGCCGGCGAGGAGGGCCCCGAGCCGTTCGAGGTCGGAGCCCGCGCCGCCCAGGGTGGTGGAGATCTGCTTGCCCCACAGGAAGTGGCGGTGCACCGGGTAGTCGGTGTCGACGCCGATGCCGCCGTGCACGTGCTGGACGCGGTGCACCGTGTTCAGGCCTCCTTCGGTGGCCCACCACTTGGCCACCAGCGCGGCCCGGTCGGCGCTGCCCGCGTCGAAGGGTTCCGCCAGTGCGTCCACCGCCTGCCACAGCGTGACCCGCATCGCCTCGATGTCGATGTAGCAGTCGGCGAGCTGGTGCTGCACGGCCTGGAACGTGGCGAGTGGACGGCCGAACTGCTCGCGTTCGCCCAGGTGACGGGCCGCGTGGCCCAGCGCCCCCTCGGCCACTCCGGTCTGGACGGCGGCCAGGGCCACGGAGGCGGTCCGCACGAGGTGTGCGGCGGCCTCGTCGCCCGGCGTGCCGAGGGCCTCGGCCGGGGCGTCGTGCAGCGTGAGGTGGGCGCTCATGTCGTGGCTGGTGGTCTCGGCGTACTCCCAGCTCACGCCCGTGGCGTCCGAGGCGACGAGGAAGACGCCCGGCCCGGTGCCGGTGGCGGCGGTCACCAGCACGTGGCGCGCACCGGCGGGCGCGGGCACCACGGCCTTGACACCGCTGAGGCGCCATCCCGGTCCGTCGGCGACCGCGGCGGTGCGGGGCGTGAGGGGGTCGGCGGGACCGAACTCCTCCAGGGCGACGGTCAGGCGGTCCGTCCCGTCCGCGAGGCCCGGCAGGAGCGTCGACCGCTGGGATCCGGTGCCGTACGTGGCGACGGTGAGCGCCCCGGTCAGCGCGGACCACAGCGGCAACGGCGCCACGTGCCGTCCCTGTTCCTCCAGGAGGACGCAGAGTCCGGCCGTGCCGAGGCCCGCTCCGCCGTCCTGTTCGGGGAGGACGGCGGCGAGCAGCCCGGCGGTGGCGAGGTCCGCCCACAGCCGTTCGTCGACGCGGCCCGCCGAGGTCTCCACCTCACGCAGCCGCTCGGGCGTGACACGGTCGGAGAGGATCTCCCGCGCCAGGTCACGGACCGCTTCGAGCTCTTCTCCCAGGGAGAAATCCATCAGGGCGCCTCCGTCGGGGCGGGCCGGAACACCGGCAGGGTCAGATCGGGGTCGGCGTCGAGCCAGTCGAGGACCACAGGCATGCCGATGGTGACCTCGTCGGGGGCGACGCCGGTCAGGTTGGTGATGAGCCGGGTGCCTTCGGCGAGTTCGACGACGGCGACGAGGTACGGCGAGTCGAACGCGGGGTGCCGCGGATGGTGGTTCACGACGAAGCTGTAGACGTGACCGTGCCCGCCTGCCTCGGCGGTGTCCCACTCGAGCGAGCCGCACTCGGGACAGCACGGCCCCGGGGGGTGACGCAGTACGGAGCAGGCGGCACAGCGCTGGATGAGCAGCCGGTGCTGCTGCGCGCCCTCGAAGAAGAAGGCGTTGTCACGGTTGACCGCGGGTCGCGGACGCAGGGCGGGAGCGGGGGCCGGCACCGCCGCGGGAGCGGGCCGGAACCGCAGTGTCCGCCACCGCTGGGTGGCGACCGTCTCGCCGTCCCGGTCGGTGTAGGTCTTGAGGGTGGTGACGAACCGTCCGGTGCCGAGGCCGGTCCTCTTCTCGGCCGAGACCGACTCGACGGTCTCGCGGACGGCGATGTGGTCCCCCGGTACCAGCTCCCGCAGGAAGGTGAACTCGGAGTCGGTGGCCACCACGGAGGTGTAGCCGCCCTCGGCGAGGAGGGCGACCAGTTCACCGAAGCCGTCCGGCTGCGAAGGCGCCGGGCCGGTGGTGGCCGCATACCCGCGCATCGTCCAGGCCTGGACCATCGACGCGGGTGCGACGACCCCCTCGCGGCCGGTGGCGCGGGCCGCTTCGGCGTCGGTGTACACCGGGTTGGTGTCGCCCATCGCCTCGGCCCAGTGCCGGATCATCGGCTGGTTGACCGGGTCCTGCGCCGGTGTGCGGGGCCGCAGTTCGCGCCCGGTGAAGGCCTGCAACCGCTCCTCGTACCCTTGCTGCGGCTGTTCGCCGGCGCCGGTCATGCGCCACGCCCCTTGCGCGGCAGCCCGAGCCCCTGGGTGGCGACCATGTCACGCAGGATCTCGTTGACGCCGCCACCGAAGGTGTTCACGATGCCCTGGCGGGAGAGCTGTTCGACCTGCCCGGCGAGAACGGCACCCGGCGACTCGGGCCGGATCCGCCCGGCGGCGCCGAGGATCTGGGTCAGACCGCGCTGGACGTCGATGTGGGTCTCGGTCCCGTACGCCTTGGCGGCACCGGCGTCGGCTCCGGTCAGCGCGTTCCGGGCGACGGCGGAGGTCATCTTCCAGTTCATCAGCCGCATCGCCTCCAGCCGGGCGTACGTACGCGCGAACTCCTGCCGTACCCAGGGGATGTCGGCCGTGCCGTTCTCCCGGGCCCAGTCCAGGACCCGTTCCCACAGCTGGATCATCCGGCCGCCGAGAGCGGCGAGGCCGATGCGTTCGTGGTTCAGCTGCGCGGTGATGAGCCGCCAGCCGCCGTCCACGTCACCGACCACGTCACCGGCCGGGACCCGTATCCCGCTGTAGTACGTCGCGGTGACGACCAGGCCGCCGACGGTACGGATGGGGCTCCAGGAGAAGCCGTCGTCGGCGGTGGGCACGATCAGGATGGAGATGCCCTTGTGCTTGGGGGCGTCCGGATCGGTGCGTGCCGCGAGCCACACGTAGTCGGCGGTGTTGGCCCCGCTGGTGAAGATCTTGCTTCCGTCGACGACGTACGCGTCGCCGTCCCGGACCGCGCGGGTGGTCAGCGCGGCGAGGTCGGTGCCGGCCTCCGGTTCGGTGTAGCCGATCGCGAACACGATGTCGCCGGAGAGGATGCCCGGCAGGAACCGCTTCCTGTGCTCCTCGGAGCCGTACGCCATCAGGGTCGGGCCGACGGTGTTGACGGTGACGAACGGGAAGGGCAGGCCCGCCCGTTGGACCTCGTCGAAGAAGACGTACTGGTCCTCGACCGAACGGCCCTGGCCGCCGTACTCGGTGGGCCAGCCGATGCCCAGCCAGCCGTCGGAGCCGAGCCGTTTGACGACCTCGCGGAAACGGTCGCCGCCCACTCCCTCCTCGCCGACGCGACGGCGTTCGTCCTCGGGCATCAGGCCCGAGAAGTAGGCCCGCAGTTCCCGCCGCAGCTCCTGGTGCGCGGCACTCTCGCGCAGTTGCATGTGTGGTTCTCCTTGGTTGTCGCCGCGGTGGTCCGTCACAGGGCGGGCTGCCTATGCCCCCTCAGGGAAGAAAGCGGCCGCGCCCGTTGGCCAGGAACTCGCCGCGCAGCGCGGCCTTCTCCTCGTCGGTCATCGCCGTGTACGCCGGCCTGCCCCGGCCGGCCCAGCGGTACACCGGGTCGTCGGTGCGCCAGCCGTCGAGCTGCATCTCCTTCTTGCGCAGCTTGTTGGAGCCGGTGGTCGGCAGCGCGTGCGAGACGCGGACGAAGCGAGGGGCTCCCTTGGTGCCCAGGTCCTCCTGGCGCTCCAGGAAGCCGGGCAGATCCAGGTCGCCGAAGCGGGTCCCGGCGGCGATCTCGACGGCTGCCATCACCTGGTCGCCGGAGCGCGGGTCGGGTACGCCGAAGACTCCGGCGGCGACGACCCCGGGGTGCCTGCGCAGGATGCGTTCGGTGAGCAGGGCGGATATGTTCTCGCCGTCGACGCGGATCCAGTCGCCGGAGCGGCCCGCGAAGTAGAAGTAGCCGGCCTCGTCGACGTATCCGAGGTCGCCGGTCCAGTACCAGCCGTGGCGGACGCGTTCGGCGTTCGCCGCCTCGTTGTTGTAGTAGCCCTCGAAGCGGGCGGCGCCCTCGATGTCGACGATCTCGCCGATGGCCTCCTCCGGGTTGCGCACCCGGCCGTAGGAGTCGAGTACGGCGGGCGGGCAGGTGGTCCGGTTCGTCGGGTGCACGATGCGGACGCCGTCCCGGGCCGGCCTGCCGAGCGCGCCGGTGGGTGCCTCGGGGGCCAGCTTGAGCATGCCGGCGCCCTCGCTGGAGCCGTAACCCTCGACGAGGCGGCAGCCGAAGCGGTCCAGGAAGCGGGCCGCGTCCTCGGGCGAGGCCTCGGTGCCGAAGGCGTGGGTGAGCCGGTTGTCGGCGTCCCCCGGGGTTTCGGGGCGGGCCAGGATGTAGCCGATCGCCTTGCCGACGTACGTGAAGTAGGTGGCGCCGAAGTGGGTCACGTCGGGGAGGAACCCGGAGGCGGAGAACTTGCGGGTGAGGGCGATCGTGGCGCCCGCGGAGAGTGCGGGGGCCCACAGCGCCATCAGCGCGTTGCCGTGGAACAGCGGCATGGGGCAGTAGCAGGTGTCCGCGCGGGTGATGTCGTACTTGGCACTGTTGGAGGCTCCGAGAGCGGCAAGCCGGCCCTGTGAACAGAGAGCCGCCTTCGACGTGCCGGTGGTGCCCGACGTCAGGAGCAGCAGCATCCGCGTGGTGGCGGTGACGTCCGGGTCCGGGACGGGAAGTCGGGGGTGCGCGGCGAGGCGCTCCGCGTACTGCGGTGCGTCGACGACGAGGAAGCGGTCCTGGTCGACGCCGATGTCCAGCCCGTCGAGCAGTGCGGCGCCCGCCCGGTCGGTGACGATCACCTGGCAGTCGGTGTGCCGCACCTCCCGCTCCAGTTCGGCGCCGCGGCGGGTGGGGTTGATGCCGACGACGGCGGCGCCGGCGAGGGCGGCGGCGCCCAGCCAGAAGATGTACTCGGGTTCGTTGTCCAGGAGCACACCGATGTGGAACGGCCCGTCGGTGCGCAGTTTCCCGGCCCAGGCGGCGCGGGCCGCGCTCTCCTCGACCACCTCTCCCCAGGTCCAGGACCGTTCACGGGTCAGCAGGCCCGGGTGGTCGTCCCCGGCCCTGGCGAGCAGCAGGTCGGCAATGGTCTCGTGTGGCAACGTCGGTCCCTCTCACCCGGTGGCCGGGTCTGCCGGTGTCGGTACGGGGGCGGATCGCACGGCGTGTCCCCTGGTGGTGGCGGCGCTCCCTGCGGTGGCCGCGGCGCGTCTCGCGGTGATGTGCTCGTGGCGCCCGGCGTGGCGACGCTAGCCGCGGGCGGGACGGCCCGGACCGGGCCGTCCCGCTGACCGGGAGGGCTCCGGGCGGGCCGCCCCGCCGGGGTCAGTCGAAGTTGGCCTGGCCGCCGTCGAGGGGCACCGTGGCGCCCGTCAGGTAGCGGGCGTCCGGACCGCACAGCATGGCCACGGCCCGCCCGATGTCCTGCTCGCAGTCGCCGACGTATCCCAGCGGGATGGACGCGCAGAACTCGGCGGCCTCCTCCGGGTGGGCGGCCTGCCAGCCCGCGTAGGCGGGCGACACGGCGTGCGGGGCGATCGCGTTGACCCGGATGCCGTCCCGGCCCCATTCGTTGGCGGCGGTCCTGGTCAGGGAGCGCAGGGCCGACTTGGCGGCCGCGTAGGCCCCGTACGTGCTCAGGTCCCAGCGGACCATGGCGGAGGTGACGAGGTTGATGACCGAGCCGCCACCGCCGCGCTTCAGATACGGATGCGCGGCCTTCATGAAGGCGAACGCCGCGAACGGGGCGCTGTTGAAGCCCCGTTGGAACTCCTCGTCGCTCAGCGAGAGGAGTGGTCCGTAACAGCCGGAGTAGGCGTTGTTGACCAGGATGTCGAGGGAGCCGAAGCGCTCGGCGACGTCCTCCACCACAGAGGGGATCCGGTCGGTCTCGAGTACGTCGACGACGAACGGCTCGGCCTTCACCCCTCGTTCCCGCAGCAGTTCACACGTCGTCTCCAGCTTCGCCGCGGTCCGCCCGAGCACGGCCACCGAGGCTCCTTCGGAGGCGAGGGCCAGTGCGATGCCCTGGCCGACGCCCTGTCCGGCGCCAGTGATGACCGCGACCTTGCCTTCGAGGTTTCCCATCACTGCACTCTCCTTCAACTGGGCCTGGGAAGCTGCTTGTTGATGAACAGACCTTCCGCGGTGACACAGGCCCGGCCGCCGGCTCGGATCTCGCCCACCGTATGGATTCGCGAACCGTCCACCGAGACCTGGCGTCCCACGACCGTCAGCGGCTCGAACAGCGGGGTCGGCCGCAGATAGCGCAGGGTCAGTTCCGCGGTCATCCCGGACGGGCCGCCCCAGTGGTTGGCCACGCCCAGCGTGTGGTCGAGGAGCAACGCCGAGATCCCGCCGTGTACGTGCCCGGGCGGGCCCTGGTAGGGCAGGTCGAGCGTCACGACGCCCTCGACGGAGCCGTCCTCCTTGCCGTGCAGGTGCAACGGCGGTGCGAGGGCGTTCTCCGGGCCGGTGACGGGGTCGTGCCGGGTGATGCCCTCGCCGCGCCACATCTCGGCGAGGCGGCCCTCCATGGACGGCGCCTTCGCGGTGAGCCCGTCGGCGACGGCGTCGAGGCGGGCGGCGATCTCGTTCATGTCGGCGCCGGTGCCGTCGCCCGCGCGCAGCAGGGCGGTGACCACCCGGCGGGCCGCGGCGACGGCCGCGTCGACGCCGTCCTTGTGCGGTTCGGCGACCAGGCGGGGGCCGGTGACCGGTGCGGTGTTCCCGTCATGGGGGCTGCTCATGCCGTCACCGTCGCCGTCGCGTGGGTGAGCACGGGCGCACCCTCGCGCTCGGGGCAGCCCGCGTGGAGCAGGAGTTGCTCCGTACCGTCGGCGGCCGGTCCTTCGCGCCACACCGAGGTGGTGAGGGACTCGCCGGGGACCAGGGGTCCGGCGAAACGCACCGTGAGACCGGTGAGGCGGGTGACGTCGCCGCCGAGGAGGCCGTCGACGAGGGCCTTGCAGACGAGTCCGTACGAGGCGAGCCCGTGCAGGATCGGCCGGTCGAAGCCGGCTGCCCGCGCGAAGGCGGGGTCGGCGTGGAGCGGGTTGAGGTCACCGTTGAGCCGGTACCACAGGGCCTGCTGGGGCGTCGTGGCGGACGTGAGCACGGTGTCGGCGGGACGGTCCGGTGCCGCCCACTCCTCCGCCGGGCCCGGCTCGCCGCCGAAGCCGCCCTCGCCGCGCGCCCAGATGCGGGTGGTGGACGTCCACAGCGGTTCGCCGTCGGGACCCGTGGCCGCCGACTCCAGGACGATGAGTGCGGCCTTGCCCTTGTCCCACAGCTCGGCGACGCGCGAGGTGAGCGTGGCCGTGCCCGACGACGGCAGGGGGCGGTGGACCTGGAGCCCCTGGCCGGCGTGGAGCACGGCCCGCAGGTCGATGTCGATGCCGGGCAGATGGAAGCCCTGCGGGCCGTCCTCCCCGGCGGAGATGCCGGTGCCGGCCACCATCGCGAAGGTGGGCAGCACGCCGAGGCCGTTCTCGTACGTCAGGTGCAGCTCCGGGCCGGTGGCCACGTCGGCTCCCGCACCCAGGCTCAGGTGGTACAGCAGCACATCGCGGGTGGTCCAGTGGATCTCACGGACCGACGGGTCCGCGGTCAGGGCCTTGTCGCGGTCGATGGGCATGGTCAGCCTTTCTCGGTGGGCTCGGGGTCGCGGGGCAGGCCGAGCATGCGCTCGCCGATGATGTTCAGCTGGATCTCCGTCGTTCCGCCCGCGATGGACAGGCAGCGGGCGTTGAGGAACTGCCAGGTGGCGTCGAGCCGTTCACCCTCGCCGGTGAGGGCGGCGGAGCCCTGCCAGTCCATACAGGTCTCCCAGACCCGCTGCTGGTGTTCGACGCCGAGCAGTTTGGCGACGGACGCCTCGGCGCCGGGCTGCTGCCCGGAGACGGTGCGCAGGGTGGTGCGCAGGGCGAGGACGGCGCCGGTCTGGGCGTCGCAGAGGTGGCCGCCGAGCGTGGTGAGCTGTTCGTCGTCGAGGCCGTCCGATGCGGCGGCGATCTCCAGCAGGGCCTCGGCGCCGGAGCCGACCGAGTCGTGGGAGAGGGCGACGCGTTCGTTGGCGAGCGTGGTCCGGGCGAGCTTCCAGCCGGCGCCCGGGGCACCGACGAGCAGCTCGTCGGGGATGAACACCCCGTCGAGGAAGACCTCGTTGAACTCGGCGTCACCGGTGATCTGGCGCAGCGGCCGGATGTCGATGCCGGGACTCGTCATGTCGAGGAGGAAGTAGGAGATGCCCTTGTGCTTGGGCACGTCGGCGTCGGTACGGGCGAGCAGCACCCCCCAGTGGGCGTCATGGGCCATGGACGACCACACCTTCTGCCCCGTGATCCGCCAGCCGCCGTCCACCTTCTCGGCGCGGGTGGTGAGCCCGGCGAGGTCGGAACCCGCGCCCGGCTCACTGAACAGCTGGCACCAGACGATGTCGCCGCGCAGGCTCGGGGCGAGAAAGCGGTCCTGCTGGGCCGGATCACCGTGCGCGATGATCGTGGGTACCACCCAGCCTCCGATGATCATGTCGACGGGGGTGAGCTCCGCGGCCTGGAGCTCCTGCGCGATGACGAGCTGGTCCACCGGACCGGCGCCCCTGCCCCAGGGGGCCGGCAGGTGCGGTGCGGTGTAGCCGTGGTCGGCGAGGTGGGTGAGACGGTCCTTGCCGTCCAGGGCCGCGGCGGCCCGCAGTTCGCCGCGGATTTCCTTGCGTACGGCTTCGGCCTCGGCCGGCAGCTCCACGCTCAGGGTGCGGCGGGTGCCGTCCAGGGCGAGGCGGGCGACGCGGCGGCGCCAGGCGGTGGCCGGGCCGAGCGCGATCCGCAGGGTCTGGGCGCGGCGCAGCGCGAGATGGGCGTCGTGCTCCCAGGTGAAGCCGATGCCGCCGAGCACCTGGATGCAGTCCTTGGCGACGGCGAACGCGGCGTCGACGCCGACCGATCCGGCGACCGCGGCGGCCAGAGTTGCCTCCGTGCGGTCCACGGCGTCGTACGCGCGGGCGGCGTCCCAGGCGCAGGCGCGGGCCTGTTCGGTCTGGGCGAGCATGCGGGCGCAGCGGTGCTTGACGCCCTGGAACTGGCCGATGCGGCGGCCGAACTGCTCCCGTACGCGGGCGTACTGCGCGGCGGTGGTCACGCAGCGGTCGGCGAGGCCGGCGGCTTCGGCGGCGAACAGCGTCGCGGCGAGGTCCCGGGGCGTCCGCGGATCCAGGTCCAGCAGGTCGACGGCCGGGACCGGCACGGACCGTACGGTCACCCGGGACGAGCGGCGGGTGAGGTCGTGGCTGCGGACGTCGGTGGTGTCCACCGCGGCCCGGGGCAGCACGAGCCAGGTGGTTCGGCCGTTGTCGGACGCGGGCAGCACGAACACGTCGGCGAGGTGTCCGCCGATCACGAGTTCCGAGGTTCCGGTGACCGTGACCGTGCCGTCGGCCGCGCGGGCCAGGGCAAGGGTGCCGGGAGCGAGTCCCACCGCGCCGAGGGTGGTGCCGGCGGCGAGCGGGGCGAGGTACGTCCGGTGTCCGGCGGCGTGCAGGACGGCCGAGGCGAGTGTCGTCGGCAGGAAGGGGCCGGGGGCTGTCGCCCGGCCCAGCTCCTCGGTGACGACGGCGAGTTCGACGAGTCCGTATCCGGCGCCGCCGTCCTCCTCCGGCAGGTGCAGCCCGAGCAGGCCCTGGTCGGCGAGGCCGCTCCAGTGGGCGGGGAGGGTCTCCTTGTCGGCGTCGGCCGCCGCGTGGAGCGTGTCCTCGGTGATGTGCCGTGTCGCGAAGGCGCGTACGGCGTCGCGCAGGTCGAGGTGCTCCTGGGTGAGTCCGATGGTCATGGCGCGCCCCTCAGATGCGTTCGATGACGGTGGCGGTCGCGTGCGCCCCGCCGGCGCACATGGTGATCAGCGCGGTGGACTTGCCGGTGCGCTCCAGTTCGTACAGGGCCTGGGTGATGAGCCGGGCACCGGTGGAGCCGACGGCGTGACCGAGCGCGATGGCGCCGCCGTTGACGTTGACCTTGTCCATGTCGGCCTTGTGGACCTGCGCCCAGGACAGGACGACGGAGGCGAAGGCCTCGTTGATCTCGACGAGGTCGATGTCGGCGAGGGTCATCCCGGCGGTGCGCAGGACCCGTTCGGTCGCGGCGACGGGTCCGTCGAGGTGGTAGTACGGGTCGGAGCCGACCATGGCGGAGGCCACGATCCGGGCGCGGGGGCGCAGCCCTTCGCGGGCGGCGCGCTCCCGGCTCATGAGCAGGACGGCGGCGGCGCCGTCGCTGATCTGGGAGGAGTTCCCCGCGGTGTGGATGCCGTCGGGCAGTACGGGCCGCAGCGCGGCCAGCGCCTCGGGGGTGGTGTCGCGCAGCCCCTGGTCGCGGCTGACGAGTGCGGTCTCGCCGGTGGGCCCCTCGGGGCCCTGGACGGGGGCCTGGACTTCGATGATCTGCCCGTCGAAGCGGCCCTCCGCCCAGGCGCGGGCGGCCTTCTGCTGGGAGGCGAGGCCGAGGGCGTCCGCGTCGGCCCGGGTGATGCCCCGGTTGCGGGCGATGCGTTCGGCGGCCGTGAACTGGTCGGGCATGTCCAGGGTCCAACTGTCCGGCACCGGGGAGCCGTTGTCGGGGGTGAGCGCGGCACCGAGGAAGACGCGGCTCATGGCCTCGACGCCGCAGCCGATGCCGGCCTCGATGGCGCCGGAGGCGATCAGCCCCGCGACCAGGTGCACGGCCTGCTGGGACGATCCGCAGGCGCAGTCGACGGTCGTGCACGCGGTGGTGTGCGGCAGCCCGGCGTGCAGCCAGGCGTTGCGGGTGACGTTGTTGGACTGCTCACCGGCCTGGGTGACACAGCCCCCGATGACCTGCTCCACGGTGTCGGGGGCGACGCCGGCCCGCGCCAGCAGGCCCTTCTGGGCGAGCCCGAGGAGCTCCGCCGGGTGCAGCCCGGACAGGACACCCCGGCGTCGGCCGACCGGTGTCCGTGCGGCTTCGACGATGACGGCCTCGGTCATGGCTCTCCATAAGGGTGTGAAGGGGCCTGTTGGGCCCGGGACACTGATGCACCGAAAACTAGAATTCATTCTCGAAACAAGCAAGAGCCAGTCCCGCTCAGTGGCCCGGCCGCACCCCGGCCGGCCGGCGCGTCAGATGTGGGATCCGCCGTCGGCCCGGAGTTCCGCCCCGGTGAGGTAGCCCGCGTCCCGGGACGCGGCGAAGGCGATCACCCCGGCGATCTGCTCGGGCCGTGCGGCCCCGAACGGTGCTCGGATCCGCGCGTAGTACGAGGCGTCGAGGTCCGGCGGCAGCACGTGCGGCCCGACCAGCGGGGTGGCGACGGAACCGGGCGACACGGGCACGACCCGGATGCCGCGGTGCGCGACCTCGGCGGCCAGGGACAGCGAGAAGCCGAGGACCGCCCCCTTGGAGGCGGCGTACGCGGTCATGTACGGGTTCCCGTGGGACGCGGCCGACGACGCCACGTTGACGATGACACCGGAGCCGTCCGGCAGATGACGCAGTGCCTCCCGGCAGAACAGGGCCGTGCCCACCGTGTTGACCGCGAAGAGCCGCTCCATGTCGGCCACGGTCAGCCGGTCGATCGGGGTCGTCCGGTGGATCCCCGCCACGTTGACCAGGACGTCGATGCCGCCGAGGTCCTCGGCCGCCGCCCGGACGCTCGCCATGACGGCGTCCTCGTCGGAGACGTCGGCGATCCGGGTCACGATGCGCCCCGGCCCGGCCGCCGCCGCGGCGGTGCCGGCCAGGCCCTCACTCGACAGATCGACGGCGAACACGGCCGCACCCTCGGTCACCAGGCGCAGCGCGGTGGCCCGCCCGATCCCCGATGCCGCCCCGGTGAGCAGGACTTTCACGCAGTCGAATCGGTTCATCACGGGCTCCTTCGCTGGACCTGCCTGCGGACAAGGCGGCGGACGGTACTCGCGGCCGACGGCGCCGCGGAGCCCCTGTCCCACCGACCGGGACCGGCCCTCGCCCGGCCCCGGAACACCGGTTCCGGTCAGTGGGACTCCCCCGGCCGGGCCCCGGCGTGCGGGCCTACCGTCCGGGAACCTGGAAACCATGCGTCCTTAAGGGGATGAGAGAACGTGAGCGCAGTCGAGTCAGCACCCGACGACGTCAGGGCCATCGAAGCCGCAGCGGCACCCACGCGTTTCGCGCGCGGCTGGCACTGCCTGGGCCTGGCGGAGAAGTACAAGGACGGAAAGCCGCACTCGGTCCAGGCGTTCGGCCAGAAGCTCGTGGTGTTCCAGTCGGGCGACGGCACGCTCAGCGTCCTGGACGCCTACTGCCGCCACATGGGCGGTGACCTCTCACAGGGAACGGTCAAGGGCGACGAGGTCGCCTGCCCGTTCCACGACTGGCGCTGGGGCGGTGACGGCCGCTGCAAGCAGATCCCGTACTCCAAGCGGGTGCCCCTGCGGGCCCGCACGGCGTCCTGGACGACGCTGGACCAGGACGGCATGCTCTTCGTCTGGAACGACCCGGAGGGCAATCCCCCGCCCGCCGACGTGGCCATCCCCAGGATCGAGGGCGCGACGAGCGACGAGTGGACCGACTGGCTCTGGTACGAGACCACCATCGACGCCAACTGTCGCGAAGTCGTGGACAACGTGGTGGACATGGCCCACTTCTTCTACGTCCACTATTCCTTCCCGACCTTCTTCAAGAACGTCTTCGAGGGCCACACCGCCACCCAGCACATGCGCGCGACCGGCCGTCCCGACGCCCGCCCCCAGGAACAGGGCGACAAGCCGAAGACCACCGGAAGCAACTCGCTGGCCGCTTACCACGGCCCGTCGTTCATGATCGATGACCTCACCTACCACTTCGACACCGGTGATCAGCAGTCGGTCCTGATCAACTGCCACTATCCGGTGGATGCGAACCGGTTCGTCCTCCAGTACGGCATCATCGTCAAGCGGTCGCCGTCGATGCCGGGTAATGCGGCCGACGAACTCGCGGCGGGCATGGCCCAGTTCATCAAGCTCGGCTTCGAGCAGGACATCCAGATCTGGCAGAACAAGGCCCGCATCGACAACCCCCTGCTCTGCGAGGAGGACGGTCCCGTCTATCAACTGCGGCGGTGGTACGAGCAGTTCTACGTGGACGTGGCCGACGTGAAGCCGGAGATGACGGACCGCTTCGAGTTCGAGCTGGACACCACACGCCCCGTCGAGGCGTGGCAGAAGGAGGTAGAGGCGAACCTCGCCCGCAAGGCCGCCGCCGCCGAGGGCCGGCCGGTCTGATGCGGGTCGACAACCGGCTCACCGACGGAGCGCCGATGCGGCCGCTGGCGTGCGAACGCTGCACCGCGCAGGTGCTGGTGCGCAAGAGCAGCTGGCAGCAGACCAGTGTGCAGTGGAACGGCAGGGCGGTGGCCCTCTGCGCGGAGCGCGAGGGCGCCGGTGCGGCCTTCGAGGGGTGCGGATCCCTGCGCGACACGATCCGCGAGGCCGCGCTGAAGGGAACGATCACCCTCGTGGACGAGGACGGAGCCGGGCCGGTACCCGGCGCCTGACCGCGGAACGCGCAGAGGAGGGGGGGGGGGCGCGGGGGGGGCGGACCCCCCCGCCCCCGGCCGCCGGGGGGCCCGCCCCCCCCCCCGCGCCCCCCCCCGCCGCGGGGGCGAGCACACCGCAGAGAACCAAAA
>NZ_JBEOVJ010000076.1:0-40954 GCF_040295435.1 Streptomyces sp. NPDC002809 | reverse complement strand
TCCCCTGCACGGCCCCGGACCGGCCGTCCTGCGTCTGCGACGGTCGTGTCGCCGGTGTGCAGGCGCGAGTGCGGCCGGGTGGGGACGTGCAGGGGAGTCCCCGCAGGAAATGGCGTACGACCCGGGTACATCACGGTGCGGGGTGCACACGCCATTTCTGAGGAGACGCCCCGGAGGGGCACCACCCCCACCCACCGGGTAGCGGCGAACCCCGCACCCCACGGGAACACCCGCACCCCGGAAAGGGGCAACCGACACGCTGCCGCCCGCCCAAGGGCTACGCGTCGGGTTCGATCACCGTGAAGTATCCGGCGAGCGCCGCCACCGCCTCCGCCTCCGCGATCCGCCCGTCACGGTCGGCGTCCAGGCTCTGTGCGGCGAACGCCGCCGCGTCCGGGCTCGCGCCCAGGACCCGCAGGGCCCGCTCGACCGCCGGTACCCCGGCCGCGCCGTCGTCGTCCCGGTCGGCCACCGCGATCGCCGCTCGCAGGAAGGGGCGGGCGATCTCCGCGAAGCGCTCGGGGTTGTCGCGGAGCCGTTTCACCGCGCCGCCCACGAACTCCTCACGGGTGACCCGCTGGTCCCCGTCGACGTCGGCGATGCCCGCCATGCCCTGCCAGAACGCCTCGGCCCCGCTGTAGAGCGCCTGGCCCTTGTCGCAGCGGGCCGTCGTACCGAACTCGGTGAGAAGACGGGCCGCGGCGGCGTTGAAATCCGCGCGATCGATGTATCCGTTGCCGTCCTGGTCAAAGGCGGCGAAGCGGAAGGCGATCTTGCGCTCATACTCTGCGCTGTCCATGCGGGGAGCGTACGACGCCCGCAGGCGTCACGTGTCACTTACGCGCGTCACCGGTGTGACAACCCGGTATTAATCTTCGGGCGGACGGCTGGCCGGCGGCCGTTTCAGGCCGAGAGCGGCTGGGCTTCCTCGTCCACGGCGGCGTTCCGGTCCGGGTAGACCTCGAACAGCCGACGTACGCCCAGCGCGGCAAGCACCCGGTTGACGTGGGAGCCCTCCTCGGCTCCCCGGGCGGGGAGGATCAGCCGCAGGCGACCGCCGCAGGAGCGCATCAGGCGGCGGGAGGCGATCAGGACGCCGACGCCGCTGGAGTCGCAGAAGAAGACCTCGGAGAGGTCGAGCACCACGTTGTGGCAGCCCACGGCCACGGCGTCGTGGACGGACTGGCGGACCACGGGTGAGGTCACCAGGTCCAGTTCGCCGCGCATGTGCAGCACGGTCCACACGCCCTGCGCGGTCTCGGCCACTTCCAGCGGCTTCCGGGAACGTTCCTGGGCCGGCCAGGGGGTGTGGGACGTCGCAGCCGGAGGTTGGTTTCCAGGAGGGCATGGTGTGCTCACGCGACTGGGCCTCTCGTTCCGGGGATTCCGGGGGTTCCAGTGATCCGGAAGTTTGCGTTCCTCCTCGCGGCTGCCCCGGTGCACTCCCCATGAAACACCGCCTCACGGAGGAAGGCCCAGAACGGTTTCGGGCAGAAATGATCACTTCGGGTCCGATTCCGTCGCTGCGGGGCGCCGCATTCCCTACCATCCAGGGCGGTCGCGGGGACGTACTTGCCGTAAAGGGGCGTGCTCGGTCAGCCTTGCCGACTACATTCGATGTGACGAGGGGTACAGGGCGAGAGGCCCTGACGGCACAGGGCTGGGGGTCGCATGGCCAAAAACGCACCACCCCGCTGGGACCGCAGGATGCAGCAGCGTCTGGCACGCGGTGAGGCGGCCGCCCTCGGCGAGCTCTACGACCGGTTCGCCTCCCTCGTGCACAGCCAGGCCAACCGGATGCTCGACGACGAGAGCGCCGCGGACCTCGTCACCCGCGAGGTCTTCGGGTACGTGTGGGAGAACCCCGACGCCTACGACCCCAAGCAGGGCTCGATGCGCTCCTGGGTCGCCCGCCTCACCCACCGCGAATCCGTGCAGCGGCTGCGCAGGACCGCCGCCGCCCCGCGGGCGGACGACGCGTACGGCTCGTACGGCGGACGCGGGGAGGACGACGCGTACGAGGGGACCGGCGCCGACCCGGCCGGCCTGGAGGAGCGGGTGCGCCTGGCCACCGCGGCGGCCCGCGCCGACTACATCGTCGCGTCCATGCCGTCGCCGCTGCGGGCCGCGCTGGAGCTCGCGTACATCCAGCGCCGCGACTACCGGCAGACCGCGACCGACCTCGGGGTCACCGAGGACGAGGCGCGCCGCCGGCTGCGGCTGGGGCTGCAACTGCTGTCCACCGCGCACACCCGGCCGCTGGAGGGCTCCTCACCGCCCGGATACGGACGGTCGCTGTGACCGACGACGCCGACGGCCGCGACGAGGACGGCCACGAGGGAGACGGACGGGACGACATGGCGCGCGGCGCCCCGCGCATACCGGGCCCACGAGCCGCCGCGGACGACTTCGACCCGAGCCGGTTCGTCCCGCCACAGCCACCCGTGCACGTACCTCAGGAACCGGAACCTGCGCCGGAGCCGGCACGGGCGCAGGCGCGGCTCGATGACGATCCGCCCGGCCCGCCACCGCCGGCGCTCCCGCACCACGTCCTGAAGGCCCTTCTCGGAGCCTGGGCGCTGGCCGCGTGCTCGGCCGAGGAGACCGAGGCGGTGGAGGCGCACCTCACGGAATGCGCCCCCTGTGCGGAGGAGGCCCTGCGACTGCGCGACGCGGTCGGTCTGCTGCACACCGACCGCAGCCTGGACCTGGATCCGCTGCTCCGGACCCGGGTACTGGAGAACTGCCTGAGCCGCCGGCCGGCCAGGATCCCGGTCCCGGAGTGGGCCGCCGCGTACGACGCCGAGACGGCGCGGCTCGACGCGCTGCTGCGCGACATCGGCGACTCGGAGTGGCACGCCCCGGTGCGGCTGAAGTGGTTCGAGGACGAACGCGGGGTGAACCGCAAGACGACGGTCGCCGGTGTCATCGGTCATCTGATGACCGTCGACGGCCTGGTCAGCACCGCCCTCGGCCTCGACGACCCGCTCGCCGAAAGCGTCCCCGGCACCCCGCGCCGGGGCTCGGAACCGCCGCTCACGCCCACCTCGCGCACCGAGATGTACTGGTCCTCCGCCCGGCGCCCGCCGACCCGCAGCATCCGCGAACCGTGGCGCGAACAGAGCCACACCCTCATCCGGACCGCTTCCTTCGCGGGGCGCGGTGTCTCGGACCTCTCCGTCTCCTACGGCGACTTCGCCCTGCCGCTGCAGGACGCCCTGCTGGACCGGGCGTTCGAGTGCTGGGTGCACGCCGACGACATCGCGGACGCGGTGGACTACCCGTACGAGCCGCCCTCCGCCGCCCATCTGCACCGGATGATCGACCTGGCGGCGCGGCTCCTGCCGGCCGCCCTGGCCGTGCGGCGCCGGACGGGGCTCGCCGGTCCGGCCCGCCATCTGGTGACGGCCGGGTCCCCGGGCCGCTCGCTCCACCTGGAGGTCGAGGGCTCGGGCGGCGGCAACTGGTACATCGCGCTGGACTCCCCCGCCGCCGTCGGCTCGCCCGACCACACGGTGGCGCAGGTCGCGCTGGACGGTGTGGAGTTCTGTCAGCTGGTGGCGGGGCACGTGCCGCCCGTGGAGGCGGCGGCGGGGCAGCGCGGGGACCGCGACGCCATCCGGGACGTGCTCTTCGCCGCGGCCTCGCTCAGCAGGCTCTGAGGCCGCTCGGCGCTCCGGGACCGGCCGGTACGGGCTACGCGAAGATCACCGTACGGCGGCCGTTCAGCAGGATGCGCCGCTCCGCGTGCCACTTGACCGCGCGCGCCAGGGCCTGGCACTCCACGTCGCGCCCGATGGCGACCAGCTGGTCCGGCGTCACGCCGTGGGCCACCCGCTCGACCTCCTGCTCGATGATCGGACCCTCGTCGAGGTCGGCCGTGACGTAGTGCGCCGTCGCACCGATCAGCTTCACACCGCGGGCGTGCGCCTGGTGGTACGGCTTGGCACCCTTGAAGCTCGGCAGGAACGAGTGGTGGATGTTGATGATCCGACCGCTGAGCTGCTTGCACAGGTCGTCCGAGAGGACCTGCATGTAGCGGGCCAGGACGACCAGTTCCACGTTCTCCTCGCGGACCAGCTCCAGCAGCTGCGCCTCCGCCTCCGCCTTGTTCTCCCTGCTCACGGGGATGTGCCGGAAGGGGACGTCGTACGAGGCGACGAGCTCGGCGAACTCGGTGTGGTTGGAGACGACCGCCGCGATCTCGACCGGCAGCGCCCCGATCCTGGAACGGAACAGCAGGTCGTTGAGGCAGTGGCCGAACTTGCTGACCATCAGCACGACCCGCATCCGGTCCGAGGAGCGGTGGATCTGCCAGTCCATCCGGAACGAGTCGCCGATCGCGGCGAAGCTCGCCCGCAGCTTGTCGAGCGTCACCGGGCTGTCCGCCGAGAAGTGGACGCGCATGAAGAACAGACCCGTGTCGTGGTCCCCGAACTGCTGACTGTCCTCGATGTTGCAGCCGGTCATGAAGAGATAGCTCGACACGGCGTGCACGATGCCCTGTTTGTCGGGGCACGAGAGCGTGAGGACGTACTGCTCGGGGGCGGTCTCGGCAGGCTGCGGCGCGGTCATCCCCGTAGGGTGCCACACCGCCCCGATTTCAGGCGGTCCTGGTCATGATGCGGAGCACGTCCAGCGAGCGGGGCGGGACGTCGGGGTCCTCGCCGTCGTTCGTGGCGAGCAGCACATGGGCCTCGCGGGCGGCCCGGACGGCCTCCGGCCAGCCGTGATGCTCCAGATAGGCGGAGACGGGGGCGTCCGCGCCGACCTGGTGCATGATGCGCAGCACCCGCAGCACTGCGACGTCGACGAGGGCGGCCTCACCGGAGTCCCGGAAGACCGTGCCGACGTACTTCTCGGCGGACCAGTTGTCGAGCCAGGTGTCCTCGACCAGGCGGTACACGGCGTCGGTGACGTCGCCGTATCCCTCCCGGCCGGCCAGCCAGCACTCGTGATGGAAGACGGGGTCGGAGAGCATGTGCAGCGCCGAGCGCACGTTGCTGCGCCAGCGCCACCACGGAATGTCATTGAGCGGCATGCCGCCCATGGTGGAGGAGCGACGGCCGCGACGGGAAGAGTTCTCGGAACCTTGCTGCACGGTTGTCGATCGTACGTTCCCTTCCCGGCTTCCCGTACGGGCCCCTGTAATTCACCTGGACGTCACCGAGCGTTGAACGGAGCACACTGCGGCGTTACCCGGGGGCGGGAAGTGTCTGTGCCCATGACCGGACGGCGACGCCCCACCCTCCCCCGCCCCTTCGGATTGCTCACCGGTGCGGTGGCGGCAGGGGCTCTGCTGATGACCGGCTGCGGCGCACTCCCTGGGGCATCGGGGGGCTCCAGGGAGCCCGTCACCGTCGTGACCTGGGCGCCCAGCGGCGCCACGGGTGCGGACGCCGCCAACATGGCGGGCATGACCGCGATGGCGCAGACGTACGCCCGCTGGATCAACGGCGAGGGCGGGATCGACGGACACGAGCTGCGCGTGATCACCTGCGACGAGCAGGACACCTCGATCGGCGCGGGCAACTGCGCCCGCCGGGCCGTCAAGGAGAAGGCCGTCGCCGTCCTCGGCTCCTACAGCCGGCACGGACGGGCGTTCATGGCACCCCTCGAAGTCGCCGGGATCCCGTACATCGGCGGCTACGGCGCCTCCGAGGAGGAGTTCCGGAGTTACATGTCCTACCCGGTCACCGGCGGCCAGTCGGCGCTCCTGGCGGGCAACGCGAAGCAGCTGGCCGCCACCTGCGACCGGGTCTCACTCGTGCGTCCCGAAACCCTGGGCGGCGACAGCCAGGCGTGGCTCCTCAGCACCGGCCTCACCGCGGCCCACCGGCCCGCACCGGTCGACGTCCGGACCGCCGAGGAGGCCACGTCGTACGACGAGGCGGCCGGGCGCGCACTGGCGGGGGCGGGTTCCGACGGCGGCTGCGTGACGGCCGTGCTCGGTGACCGCACGGAGACGTTCTTCGACTCGTTCAGACGGCTGGAGCCGGCCGGCGGATCGGTGCGGGTCTCCTCGGTCCTCGGCAGCATCGGACAGCCGCTCATCGACCGCACCGGGGGCCGGAAGAGCCCGTTCGAGGGCGCGTACGTCACGGGGTGGTACCCGGCCCCCGGCGACAGCCGCTGGGATCTGATGCGGGAGGTCATCGACAAGCACGCCTTCGGCGACAACCGCATCGACCCCGACGACACGGGTGTGCAGACGACATGGATCGCCTACACCGCCCTGAAGTCGATCATCGAGTCGCTGGACGAGGCGGAGATCACGTCCCGGAAGGTCACCAAGGCCCTCAACGACGGCACACAGGTGAACACCGGCGGCCTCACTCCCGCGCTGCGCTGGCGCTACGAGGACATGATCGGCTCGTCCTCGTACCCGCGCATCGTGAACAGCAAGGTGACGTTCCAGGTCGTGCGCGACGGCCGGCTGGTCGCCGACAGGAAGGGCTTCGTGGATGTGACGCAGACCCTGTCGGACGCCAGTGCGACCGGCTGAGACCCCGGTCCCGGCACCGGCACCCGGGGTCTCCTGGCGGGGACCGCACTCAGAGTGCGGTGGACGCGCGCTTCGTCAGTCCGTACTTCGTCGCGATGGCGTTCCACAGCTTGGACGCCTGCTTCTTGGCCTGGGTCGCCTCGCCGCTCTGGACGTTGGCCTGCTGGAACTGCGAGGTCGAGCGGGCCTTGCCCTTCTTGCACACCTTCTTGCTCTTCGCCTGCTGCGCCCACGCCGCGTAGTGGTCGTCCGCCGAGGCGGACGCCTGCCAGGCCTTGGTGAGCGACGTGGTCAACTCGCCGTTGTCCGGAAGCTTGTCGACCGAAAGGTCCTTGAGCCGGGTCACCAGATCGCGACGCTGCTGGGCGGCACTCTTGAGATCGGCCACGGCGTTGTCCAGGTCGGTGCAGGTCTTGGCCTTCTCGACCGCGCCGATCACCGCGGACCGGCTGTTGTTGCTGTCCGCGAGCAGCTTGTCGAGCGCTTCGGCCTGCGGCTTCGCCGGGTCCACCGGATCCTTGGCGGAAGGCTGGGCGGAGGGTGAACTCGCCGCCGTCACCGGCTGCTTGCCTTCCTCGGCCTTGTTGTCGTCGCCACCGCTCATCAGGGCGCCGGCACCGAGCCCGATCACGGCACAGCCGACGACGACCGCGGCGATCAGCGGGACGTGCGCGGACCTCTTCCGCCGCACGGTCTGCCCGTCCTGCGGCAGCCCGTCCTCGGGGCCGGTGTACGAGGGCGCCTGCTGGTACGCCTGCGGGGGCGGCCCGCCCTGGTACTGCTGCTGCCCGCCCTGCGGCGGGTACTGCTGGTGCTGCTGGTGCTGCGAGGGATCGAACTGGGGCATCTGCTGTGTGGCGCCCGCGGGTTCGTCGCTGCGGAAGAGGTTGTCGAACTCGGCGGGCGGCTGCCGCTCACCGGGCGCTCCGGGCCGGATGCCGTACGGGGCACCGCCGGGCACGGGCGGTATGTACTGGGTCGCGTCGGCGTCCTGGCCGCCCTGCGGGGGCTGCGGCGCGGCGTGACCGCCGGGCGGCTGGTACGCCTGCTGCTGGGCGTGGCCCAGGAACTGCGTGGACTCCGCGGGGTTCTCCCGCGGCAGGCCGCCCGGCCCGGGTCCGCCGGGCACCGGCGCGATGTACTGCGTGGCGTCCACGTCGCCACCCCCACCGGGCACCGCCTCGGGCGGCAACGGCTGGGCGTACGGCGACGGCTGATGGTTCTGGTTCTGGTTCTGGTGGGACTGCTGGTGCTGCTGGTGCTGTTGGGCGGGCTGCTGCGGCTGGGCCTGCGGAAGCTGGCCGTACCCCGGAACCTGCTGACCCTGCCCGTACTGCCCGTGCTGCGCCTGCTGCCCGTACGGCCCCGGCTGCCGGCCCGCCCCGTACGCGCCGCCCTGCGGGTCCTGCCCGTACGCGCCCTGGCCACCCTGCTGCTGCCCCTGCTGCGCAGGGTCCTGGTGGGGCGCCTGCGACCCCCAGGGCTGCCCCCACGGCTGACCGCCTGCCGGGGCGGCCTGGTCCGCGGGTCCCCCCGGCGTCCAGGGCTCGCCGCCACCCGCGGGCAGCACGACGCCCTCGTGCGCGGGTCGTACAGCAGGGAGCTGCTGCTCGTCACCCTGTCCGCTCTGTGTCACCGGGACTCCTACGTGTGAACCTATGGAATCGTCGGCTCACGCTATCGGGTGGTCCCTGCCGTTCGCCAAGCGCGTGTTGTGGCTCACCACCCCTTCACAGCAGCTGTAACACGCAGCGGCCTCAAGACGCAGTTAAGGGGCGCCCGCGCGATTCCGCGCTCACCTGAGGGGAGTGCGGGTCCCGGACCGCTCCCCCCTCAGGCCGCCTGAAGCTCCAGACGGGCTCCGAACTCCCGCACCGCGGGCTCGTCCCCGTACGGCAGCAGACGCTGTTGCAGATCGTCCAGATACTCCGCGCCCCGGCTGGAGCGCACCGTGCCGAGCAGCTCCATCGCACGCGTCCCGGTGTGGCAGGCCTGCTCCACCTCACGCAGCTGCACCTGCGCCGCGGCCAGCAGGGCCAGACCGATGCCCCGGCGACGGGCACGGGACTCCGGCAGACCGCCCAGGGCCTCCTTCGCCCGGCGCGCGGCCGCCTCCGCCTGGCCGAGGTCACGGTGGCAGTGCGCCAGCTCGTCGGCCAGATACGCGTGGTCGAAGTGGACGATCCAGTCGGGGTCGTCACCGCTGTCCGGGTCGGCCTGCTCCAGCGCCGCCATCGCCCGGCCCGCCACCGCCTGCGTGGTACGGGCATCCCCGAGCAGTGCGTGGCCCCGGGCCTCGGCCGCGTAGAACATCGCCTCCGCCCGTGGCGTGACCCGCCCCCGCGCGCCCTCCTGCGCCGCCCTGGCCAGCTGGGCGATCTCCCGCGGATTGCCCAGCTGGGCCGCGAGATGGCTCATCGAGGCGGCCAGGACATAGCCGCCGTAGGCGCGGTCGCCCGCCGCCTGGGCCAGGCGCAGCGCCTGGATGTAGTAGCGCTGGGCGAGGCCCGGCTGACCCGTGTCGATCGCCATGTACCCGGCGAGCTCGGTGAGCCGCGCGACGGCTCCGAACAACTGCCGCCCGGTCGACTCCCGGTACGCCCCCGAGAGCAGTCCGGAGACCACGCTGTTCAGGTAGTGCACCAGGACCGGCCGCACATGACCGCTGCCGAACCGGTGGTCCAGGTCGATCAGTGCGGCCGTCGTCGCCCGCACCGCCTCGACGTCCGGCATCCCGACCCGGGCCCCGGCCACCCGTGCGACCTGCGGGTCCGCGCCGGTGATCAGCCAGTCCCTGCTGGGCTCGACCAGCGCCGAGGACGCGACCGCGGAACCGGACAGGAAGTCCCGGCGGCCGACGTCGCTGCGCCACAGCTCGCAGACCTGCTCGATCGCGCCGATCACCGTCGGGGCGAACTGCAGGCCGACGCCCGAGGCCAGGTTCTTGCCGTTGGCCATCCCGATCTCGTCGATCGTGACCGTACGGCCGAGCTTGCGGCCGAGCGCCTCGGCGATGATTCCCGGCGCCCTGCCGCGTGGCTGCTGCCCGCGCAGCCAGCGGGCCACGGAGGTCTTGTCGTAACGGAGGTCGAGCCCGCGCTCGGCCCCGACCATGTTGACGCGGCGGGCGAGGCCCGCGTTGGAGCATCCGGCTTCCTGAATGAGCGCCTGGAGCCGTTCGTTCGGCTGGCGTGCGACGAGAGGCCTGGCTGCCATGATTCTCCCCCTGAGGCCGCAGTGATCATTGAGGAATCACTGCCCGACATATGCCTGAGAAATTCGCCGATTCATCGTGTTGGTCACTTTTGACGCGTCTCCGCCCTTTCCTCCCGGCACGCACCCTAGACTGCCGATCGGACTGTGCCGGATCTCCGGTATGTGGCTACCCGCCCGCCGCCGCCGTCCCTCCCGAGCGCCCCCACACGTGCATCGATGCGCCCCGTGTGCGGGAGCGTTGCACCGCAACCGTGCTCAACGCGCCCGTAACCCCAGGTGGCAGCGGGAGTTGTGCTGTGCGTGGAAGAGCCCATCGGAGTCATGGAAGCCGCACAGGTCCCCCAACAGCGAGCCGAGCAACTGCTCGACGCCGCGGTGCGGTACGCGGAGGAGCGGCACTGGGACGTGTGCCCGGGCGCCTGGCTGGAGCCGGCGGACGGCGCGGAACGGTGCTCGTGCGGTGAGGCCGGCTGCGCGGCGCCCGGCGCCCACCCGACCCGGGCCGACTGGGCGGGACGGGCCACCGGCAGCGGCGCTGCGGCCCGCCGGATGTGGTCGCAGCAGCCGCGCGCCTCGATCCTGCTGCCGACCGGCCGCGTCTTCGACGCCATCGACGTACCGGAGTCGGCGGGCTTCCTGGCACTGGCCCGGATGGAGCGGATGAGCCTGCCGCTCGGACCGGTCACCCGCACCCCCGACCGCCGGATGCAGTTCTTCGTCCTGCCCGGCGCCGCCGCCAAGGCCGAAGGCCTCGTCCGGAAGGTCGGCTGGGACGCCGCGGCGATCGGGCTGCGCGGAATCGGCGAGGGCCGCTACATCGCCGCCCCGCCGACCCGCATCGGCGGTGCCGGTGCCGTGCAGTGGGCCCGCAGCCCCTCCACGACCAACCGCTGGCTGCCCGAGGTGGACGAGCTCATCAGCCCGCTCGCCTACGCCTGCGGGCGCGAAGCCGCCGACGCGCGGAGCCGCCTTTCGTAGGGTGGCCCCAAGCAGGAGCGTCCTGCCGTGGGGTGCGACGCAGTCCGCCACGGCCGGACGCTCCGAGGGGACTTCGAAGGGCGTGCAGCATGCCGGACCGGACAGACACCGACGGGGCCGACCTGGCCGTCGAGCCCGATGCCCCGCGGGCGGCTCCGCCCGCCGTACGCGTGGAAGGGCTGTGGAAACGTTTCGGCGACCACACCGCCGTGGCCGGAATCGATCTGGTGCTGCCCGCGGGCAAGTTCATCGGCCTGGTCGGCCCCAACGGCGCCGGAAAGACCACCACCCTGTCCATGGTCACCGGCCTGCTCCGCCCCGACCTGGGGCGGATCGAGATCGGCGGCCGGGACGTCTGGCGCGACCCGGTCGAGGTGAAGTCCCGCATCGGCGTCCTGCCGGAGGGCCTGCGGCTCTTCGAGCGTCTCTCGGGACGTGAACTCCTCGTCTACACCGGAAGGTTGCGCGGGCTGCCCGGCAACGAGGTGGACAGCAGGGCCACCCAGCTGCTGGACGTCCTGGACCTGGCGGGCGCCCAGCACAAGCTCGTCATCGACTACTCGACGGGCATGCGCAAGAAGATCGGGCTCGCCGCGGCGCTGCTGCACAACCCCGAAGTGCTCTTCCTGGACGAACCGTTCGAGGGCGTCGACCCGGTGTCGGCCCAGACCATCCGCGGAGTGCTGGAGCGCTACACCGGGTCGGGGGCGACCGTCGTCTTCTCCAGCCATGTGATGGAGCTCGTCGAGTCGCTCTGCGACTGGGTGGCGGTCATGGCGGCGGGCACCATCCGCGCCCAGGGCACCCTCGCCCAGGTGCGCGGCGACGCGTCCTCGCTCCAGAACGCCTTCCTGGAGCTCGTCGGCGCGGGCGGCCGCGACAACGGCGCCACCCTGGACTGGCTCGGCGGTGCCCGATGAGCGTGCTCGACGCCCCGACCGCCTCCGGCCCCCGCACGAGCGGACCGGCGGGCGGTACGGAACTGATCCCCGTCCTCGTAGGGCTCAAGCTCGCCCTGCTCCGCAACGGGCTGCGGCAGTCGGCCGGCCGCCGGGCCGTGTACATCGCCTCAGTCGTCGCCACCCTGCTGATCGCCCTGGGCCAGTTGATCGGGCTGATCGCGCTGCGCGGCCACGCCCACGCGGGCTCCCTCGTCGTGCTGCTGGCCGCGGTGCTGGCGCTCGGCTGGGCCGTGATGCCGCTCTTCTTCGCCGCCGGCGACGAGACCCTCGACCCGAGCCGCCTCGTGATGCTGCCGCTGCGGCCCCGGCCCCTGATCACCGCGCTGCTGGTCTCCTCGCTGGTCGGCATCGGTCCGCTGTTCACACTCTGCCTCGCGGCCGGATCGGTGGTCGCCGTGGCAAACGGGGCGGGTGCGGCAGTGTTCGCCGTCCTGGCGGCCCCGCTGACCCTGCTGGTCTGCGTCGCGCTGGCGCGGGCCGTCGCCACCGCCAACACCCGTCTGCTGACCTCCCGCAAGGGCCGCGATCTGGCGGTGCTCAGCGGGCTGGTGATCGCGGTCGGGATCCAGGCCGTCAACTTCGGCGTGCAGCGGCTCGGGCAGGCGGGCGGCCTCTCCGCACTCGACCCGGCGGCGGACGTGGTGCGCTGGCTGCCGCCCGCCTCGGCGATCGGCTCCGTGGACTCCGCGTCCCAGGGGGCGTACGGGCGGGCCGCCGTGCAGCTGCTCCTCTGCGCCGCCGCGCTGGTCCTGCTGGTGGTGCTGTGGCGGCGCAGTCTGGAGAAACTGATGACGGCGCCGGACGGCTCGACGCTCCCCGCCGCCGAACCGGCCCGGAAGTCCGGCCGGGAGGGCTCCGGCCTGTGGGCGCTGTTCCCCGAGGGACGCACCGGCACGGTGATGCAGCGCAGCCTGCGGTACGTCGCACGGGACCCGAAGACCAAGGCCGCCTGGGTGGCGGCGCTGGCGATCGGGCTGATCGTGCCGCTGCTCAACGCCCTTCAGGGCACGGGGTCGGTCTACTTCGCCTGCTTCGGCGCCGGAATGCTCGGCATCCAGATGTACAACCAGTTCGGGCAGGACACCTCGGCGTTCTGGATGGTGGCGCTGACGATCTCCTCGACCCGTGACGCGTACCTCGAACTGCGGGCGCGGGCCCTGGCCCTGCTGCTGATCACCCTCCCGTACACGGTCCTGGTCACTGTCGTGACGGCGGCGGTGCTCGGGGACTGGGCCGTGCTGCCGGGGGTCATGGGGCTGTCGTTCGCCCTGCTCGGCGCGATGCTGGCGACGGGTGCGGTGGCCTCGGCGAACTTCCCGTACTCGATCCCGCAGGACGGCGCGTTCAAGAACGTGGCCCCCGGACAGGCCGGGCTCGCCTGGATCTCCATCCTCGGCGGCATGGTCTCGGCGGCGCTGCTGTGCGCACCCGTGATCGTTCTGACGGTCTGGCTGCACCTCGCCGACACGGCGGGGTGGCTGTGGCTTCTGGTGCCGGTGGGTGCCGCGTACGGGACGCTGATCGCCTGGGGCGGGCTGCGGGTCGCCGCGCCGCGCACGGCGGACCGGCTGCCGGAGATCCTGACGGCGGTCAGCAAGGGGTGACGGGCGCGGCGGCCGGGGCGCCGGGCCCGGTCGTTCACGGAGCCACCGGCTCCCGGTCCTCCTGGGCGTCCTCGGCGAGCTGCTCCAGGAAGGGTTCGACCGCGGCCCGCCAGCCCTCGGGCTGGTCGTAGTGGACGAGATGGCCGGCGTCGGCCACTTCCGCGTACTGCCCGCGGGGCAGCACCCGGACCATCTCCTGGGCCTCCGCCCGGCCCAGCTCGCCGTCCAGGCCGCGGAGCACCAGGGTGGGGCAGCTGACCTGTGCCAGCTCCTCCCAGTGCGCGTCGAAGACCCAGGTGGCACGGGAGGTGAGCATCTGCCGGCGGGAGAAGACGGGCCGCCAGCCGTCGGCGCGCTCGGCCATCACCTCGGCGAAGAACTCGCCGCGGGCCGGGTTGGGGCGCTCCACCCAGGGGTCGTCCTCGCCGAACCACTTCCGTACGTCGGCCAGGGTGGCGAACGGGACCGGCCAGGAATCGAACCAGTCCTCCCACTCCCGCTGCGAGGCCGCGCCGAGTGCGGAGGCCCGCATGTCGCAGATGACCAGGGCCCTGACGAGGTCGGGGCGCTTCGCGGCGAGCTGCCAGGCGGTGAGCGCTCCCATCGAATGCCCGACAAGGGTGACGGGGGCGAGGCCGAGCTGTTCGATCGCGGCCTCGGCGTCGGCGACGTACGCGTCGCGGGTGTACGGACCCTCGGCCGGCTTCTCGCTGCGGCCGTGTCCTCGCTGGTCGAGGCCGACCGCCCGGTGCCGCTCGGCGAGCCAGCGGGTGGTGGGGGCCCAGTGCGAGGCCCGGCCCATCAGCCCGTGGAGCAGTAAGACGCTCCCGGCACGGTCGCTCTCCGCCTGCCCCTTGGGCGGGTCGGCGAACTCCCAGGCCGCGAGGCGTACGCCGTCGGTTCCGGTCACATCGATGCGCCGCACCATGTGTTCTGGCACCCCCTTCTGGTCCTCGATCACCATGTGGTCGCGCCGGCCAGACTATCGAACCTTTATTCGAAAACCGGGTTCCGGCACACAACACCGCTCGTTCGAGTGACCGCCTCCCAGGGTTGACGTCGGCCACGGAGGGGAGATCTTCTCCGGGAGGCGGGCCACTCGGGGATGAGGGCTCGCGGGAACCGACCTCGAGAGCTCGGGGCTCCAGGTCGGAACAGGGGAGGACAGGCCCCGGCGCCTTGCGGCGCCGGGGCCATCCGTTCTTTCCGGGCCGCCTGTGCCGGGGCGGAATGCGGCTGGGAGGGCGCGCGTCACAGGCGCGTGCGCCGGAGCCGCCTGCGGGGCTCCAGGAGTCCTCTCCCGGCGCGCAGGCCGGACATGCCAGTACGACGGGCGCATTCCCTGCTCCCCTCCCCGACCGCACGGCCATACGGCCGACACTCTCAGGTATCCCTCCGCGACAGCCTGGCACGCGATCCGCCCGGGCGCTGCAATTCCGGATGGAAAAACGGAAAACGGACGACAGCAATCGCTGATCGTCCGCCACCCGCATTTCGGCGCTTGCTCACAACCCGAGCATCACCGTGCTCAGAGCTTCGCCCCGTTCCGCCACGTCCCCGGGTCCGGTGCCCGCCCGGGGCTCACCACTCGCCCGTGTCCGGCGCTCGCTCAGCCCCTTGGGCTCAGCGCTTCGCCACGAACACGTGCGAAGCGACCTCGGAGTCCAGCTCCGCCGCCTCGCCGCTGCTGCCGACCAGCACTCCGCCGGGCGACTGGGTCACGCTGACCACGGAACCGGGCTGCACGCCCGCCCGCCGCAGCGTGTACATCAGCTGGGCGTCCGTCTGGATCGGCTCACCGATCCGGCGGACCACCACCGTCTTGCCGTCGGCGCCCGGGTCGAGCTCCGACAGGCTCACCATGCCCTCGTCGAGGAACGGGTCGGCCTCGGCCTTCTCGCCCAGCTCCTCCAGGCCCGGGATGGGATTCCCGTACGGAGACTCCGTCGGGTGGCGCAGCAGCTCCAGCACCCGCCGCTCCACGGCCTCGCTCATCACATGTTCCCAACGACATGCCTCGGCGTGGACCTGCTCCCATTCCAGGCCGATCACGTCGACGAGCAGGCACTCGGCGAGCCGGTGCTTGCGCATCACGCGGGTCGCCAGCCGGCGACCTTCCTCCGTCAGCTCCAGGTGCCGGTCACCCGCGACCTGCACCAGGCCGTCGCGCTCCATCCGCGCCACCGTCTGGCTGACGGTCGGACCACTCTGGTCCAGCCGTTCAGCGATCCGGGCGCGCATGGGGACCACGCCTTCCTCTTCGAGTTCGAGGATGGTGCGGAGATACATCTCGGTTGTGTCGATCAGTCCGGACATTCGTGCCCCTCGATGCTGTCGTGCGCTGGCCCTCGTCCAATTCTGACGCATAGCACGGACAACCGTGCCTCACCGTCCGAAGGAGCTCCCCCGATGGGGCCGGGAACGGCCCGCGCGGTATTGACATGTCACTGGTCCAGACCGCAACGTGATCGGCGGTACGGACGCCCCAGGGACACCCCACTCCGCCGGAAAGGCCCTCCTCGATGAGCGAAAGCAAGCTGGCCGGTCAGTTCTTCGACGCAGCGATCGGCCTGCTGGAGCGCGTGCGCGACGAGGAGTCGGACGCCATCGCGGCAGCCGGTGACGCGATCGCCGACACCGTCGTGGCCGGCGGCAGACTCTTCGCCTTCGGAGCCGGGCACTCCTCGCTGGCCGCCCAGGACGTCGTCTACCGCGCGGGCGGACTCGCCCTCATGAACGTGCTGGCCGTCCCCGGCACCCTGGGCGTCGACGTCATGCCGGCGACCCTCGGCTCCGCCCTGGAGCGGGTCGACGGCCTCGCCGGCGCGGTGCTCGACTCCAGCCCCGCGAAGGCCGGCGACGTCCTCGTGATCATCTCGCTCTCCGGACGCAACGCCCTGCCCGTGGAGATGGCGCTGAACGCACGCGCGCTGGGCCTGAAGGTCATCGGCGTCACCTCGGTCGCGTACGCGGAAGGCACCCGGTCCCGGCACAGCTCGGGCGGATTCCTCCGGGACCACTGCGACATCGTCCTCGACAGCAAGATCTCCATCGGCGACGCGGAGCTGGACGTCGACGGCATCGAGGCGCCCTTCGCCCCCGCGTCGACGGTCGTCACCAGCGCGATCATGCAGGCGATGATGGCCGCCGCGGCGGAGCGACTGCTGGAGCGGGGCGTCGAGCCGCCGCTGCTGCGGTCGGGCAACGTCGACGGGGGCCACGAGTGGAACGGCCGCGTGATGGCGCAGTACGCGGACCGGATCTTCTACCGGCACTGAGGCCGGCCGGTCAGCGGACTCCCGAGCCGGACCGGCCACCGTGCGATCATCCCGATATGGCATCTGGTCGGATCATCTTCCTGAACGGCACGTCCAGTTCGGGGAAGTCGAGCATCGCCCGGGAACTCCTGGACATCCTGGACGACGGAGTGTTCTTCCACCTGGCGGTCGACAGCTTCAACGCGATGCGCACCAAGCGGGAGCTCGGTGCACAGGAGCTCGACGCCGCGCTGCGACGGACCAGGATGGGGTTCCACCGCTCGATCGCGGCCATGGCCGAGGTCGGCAACGACATCGTGGTCGACCATGTGCTGAGCGAGCCGTGGCGTCTGGTCGACTGCCTGACGGTGCTGCCGCCCGAGAACGTGCTGTTCGTCGGCGTCCACTGCTCGCTGGACGAGCTCACCCGGCGCGAGCAGGCCAGGGGCGACCGCCCGTCTGGCCTCGCCGCGTTCCAGTACGACCTGGTCCACGCCCACGGCGACTACGACATGGTGTGCGACAGCGGCACGGCAAGCCCGCGCGCATGCGCGGAGAGCATCCGGGAGTTCCTCCCGCACCGCCCCAGCCCCACCGCCTTCAGCCGCCTCCGCCGACAGCACCTGGCGGACGCCCGATAGGGCCTGGGCCTTCCGTTCCGATCATGGCGGGACCGTCCCCAGCGCCTGGTGCAGGTCCACCGACGCCGCCACCCGGTCCGCCACGCTCTCCGCGTACACCGCGTCCGGGCGCTCGAAGGCGGCGCGGTGGGACGCGCGCAGGAACGTCACCACCCCCAGCGTCCGTCCCCGGCTCCGCAGCACCACGCACAGGGCGTGCACCGAATCGGCCGGCCACCGGCGCTCCGCCGCCCACTCCCCCGCCGCCTGCGCCGAACCGGCACCGGCCGAGGCCCGCACCGACCCCGTACGGTCCACCGCCTGCAGGGCCGGGTGCCCCGGCGCGTACCGCAGCGGGATGCCGCCGCCGGCCACCTGCAGGCACGGGCCGGGCGCGTCGGACGGCGTTTCCGCCGCGCGCACCAGCCGCTCCCCCACCACCAGATCGATCAGCGCATGGTCGGCGAAGCCCGCGAGCGCGTAGTCCAGCGACGACGTGGCCGCCTCCATCGGGTCCTCGCACTCGGCGGCCGACCGCGAGGCCCGGTGCAGCTGACTGGACCGGAACCGCACCCGGTCCGCGTCCTGGGCCGCCAGCTTCGCCGCCGTCACGTCCTGGAACAGCCAGCCGACACCCAGCGGCACCGGCTCCTCCGCGAGCGGCGAGGCCAGCCGCAGGAATCCGCTGCGCCAGCAGCGCCGCCGGTCGCCGTCGCCCGTACGCAACGTCACCCACAGCTCGGCGGGGGCGGACGGCGCGCCCTCGGCCAGTACGTGCTGGAGGGCGCCCTCCAGGTCCTCGACGCCCTGCACGATCAGCTCACCGAGCGGCCGGCCCAGCAGCGTCGTCCGGCCGCCGCCCAGCGCGCGGGCGGCGTGTGCGTTGACGACGGTCGGCCGCAGGTCCACGTCCACCAGGACGACACCCCACGACGCCTCCTCGAACAGTGCCTCGCTCAGCGCGATGGACCGTTCCAGATCGATCTGCGCATGGACCTCGCTGAAGGCGCAGTAGACCCCGGCGGGCTTCCCGTCCGCGCCGCGCACCCCGGCCGACTGGGTCCGCACGAGCACCCGCCCGCCGTCCTTGCGCAGCAGCGCGAACTCGTGCACCTGCCGCCCGGGCCCGTCCATGACGGCCATCAGCCGCCCCTGCACCTCCCCGGCGTCCGCCCGCCGCACGGCCCACCCGGCGAACCCGGGCCGCCCGACGGCCTCCCCGGCCGACCAGCCGAGAATCCGCTCGGCCTCACGGTTCCAGTGGGTGACGGTCCCGTCCGCGTCGAAGGCGCACAGCGCGGCGTCCATCCCGTCGAGGAGAGCCGCCAGCAGCTCCGCCCCGGGAATCGGATCGGGACCGAGAGCATCGGTCGTCCCGCTGCTCGTGGAAGCACTCATCCCGGACCCCCTGCAGGACGTGTCCGCCATTGCCGCACGTCAGACCATTCAACTCGAACGTGACCCAGCACACAGCGACTTCCCCGAAATCGATGGCTCCGATTAATTCGGTTGTGCGGTGCCGGGGAGCTTTCTAGGCTGAAGCCACACGTAGGGAAAGGAGGTGTTCCGGAAGTGATTTCTTCTCGGACTCGTGAGGTGACTGCGGGCTGACGCCCGTTGTCGCGCTCTTGCAGTGCAGGCCGGTCATCGGCCAATCCCAAGCAGTCACCGACCCGCAGGCTCGCCGGTAAGTCCGGCCGGCTCCTCCGCAAGGAGGGACCAGAGCCTGCGGGTTTCTGCATGTCCGGGGGCCCTGATGTCCGGCGGGGCGGGGTCCTGCGCTCTACGGGCAGAGCCGCTCGACGCGCCACGTACCGTCGCCGCCGTCGGCCTCCCGCGCGTACCGCAGCCTGTCGTGGAGCCGGTTCTCGTGGCCCTGCCAGAACTCGATCGTTTCGGGGACTACGCGGAAGCCGCCCCAGTGCGGGGGCGCCGGGACCTTCTCGCCCTCCGGGTAGCGGGCCGCGAGGTCCTCGTAGCGGTGGATCAGCTCCTCCCGCGAGCCGATCACCGTGGACTGGTCGCTGGCCCAGGCGCCGAGCTGGGAGCCGTGGGGGCGGGTGCGGAAGTAGGCGACCGTCTCCTCGCGGGCGACGCGGGCGGCGGTCCCGGTGACGATGACCTGGCGGGCCAGGGGGTGCCAGGGGAAGAGCAGCGAGACGTGCGGGTTGGCCGCGAGTTCGCGGCCCTTGCGGGAGTCGTAGTTGGTGAAGAAGACGAAGCCGCGCTCGTCGTACATCTTCAGCAGGACCGTGCGGGAGGACGGCCGGCCCTCGGGGGTCGCCGTGGACACCACCATGGCGTTCGGCTCGTGGAGCATGCCTCCGGCGGCGACCTGCCGGAACCAGCGGGCGAACTGCCGCATCGGATCGGCGGCGAGGCCGGCCTCGGTGAAGGCCTCGGAACGGTACTGCTCGCGCATCGCGGCCGGATCGGTGGTGGAATCGAAGGAGGAGTCTGCGGTGGGCACGGTGTCATCCTGCCGCAGCGGCCCGGCACGAAGGAGGTCCGCCCGCCGTTGCACGGTGGAAGGGGAAGCTGTGCCGGATGTCACGCTTCCCGGTCACGTCGGAACCCGCCAGTATCTTGGGTGGGCCCTGGGGCCCGCTCGCAGCCGCCGATCCGAGGGAGCCGCCTGATGTCCGACTTCGTACCCGGACTCGAAGGAGTCGTCGCGTTCGAAACGGAGATCGCCGAACCCGACAAGGAAGGCGGTTCGCTGCGGTACCGAGGCGTCGACATCGAAGATCTCGTCGGCCATGTGTCGTTCGGCAATGTGTGGGGGCTGCTGGTCGACGGGGCGTTCAGCCCCGGCCTGCCGCCCGCCGAGCCGTTCCCGATCCCGGTGCACTCCGGTGACATCCGGGTCGACGTCCAGTCCGCCCTGGCGATGCTCGCGCCCGTGTGGGGCCTGAAACCGCTGCTGGACATCGACGAGGAGACCGCGCGCAACAATCTGGCGCGGGCCGCTGTCATGGCGCTGTCGTACGTCGCGCAGTCCGCGCGCGGGCAGGGGCGCCCGATGGTCCCGCAGAGCGAGATCGACAAGGCCGGTTCCGTCGTCGAACGGTTCATGATCCGCTGGCGCGGTGAGCCGGATCCCCGGCATGTGAAGGCCGTCGACGCGTACTGGACCTCGGCCGCCGAGCACGGCATGAACGCCTCGACGTTCACCGCCCGGGTCATCGCCTCCACCGGCGCCGATGTGGCCGCCGCGCTGTCGGGCGCGGTGGGCGCCATGTCGGGCCCGCTGCACGGGGGCGCCCCGTCCCGCGTCCTCGGCATGATCGAGGAGATCGAGCGGACCGGGGACGCCACCGCGTACGTGAAGAAGGCCCTGGACAAGGGTGAGCGGCTGATGGGCTTCGGTCACCGGGTGTACCGGGCCGAGGACCCGCGGGCGCGCGTCCTGCGGCGGACCGCCGAGGAGCTGGGCGCGCCGCGGTTCGAGGTGGCGCAGGCGCTGGAGAAGGCAGCGCTGGAGGAGCTGCACGCGCGGCGCCCGGACCGGGTGCTGGCGACGAACGTGGAGTTCTGGGCGGCGATCATGCTGGACTTCGCGGAGGTTCCGGCGCACATGTTCACGTCGATGTTCACGTGCGCGCGTACGGCGGGCTGGTCGGCGCACATCCTGGAGCAGAAGCGGACGGGGCGCCTGGTGCGGCCGTCGGCGAAGTACATCGGGCCGGGGACGCGCAGTCCGCGGGAGATTCCGGGGTTCGATCAGCTGGCGGACCTGGGGAACTGAGACCCCCGGCTCCGACGGACGGGCGCCGCCGCGTCCGTCGGAGCTTGCCCCGTCCCTCGGAACTTCCTGCTCCCGAAGCTTGCCGCGTCCGTCAGATCTTGCCGCGCACGAAGGCCGTGCGGTGCCGGTCCAGGCGGAGGCCGAACTCGGCGCGGAAGCGGGGCGTGAGGTCGGGCCACCCCCAGAAGGTGAAGCCGAGGCTGCCGTACGCGAAGGCGTCGGCCATGCCGGTCCAGTCGGTGAGCGGGGACTCGGCGCGGCAGTGCGTACAGCGGACCGGCGCCTCACCGTCGGCAAGCCAGGCCTGTTCGGCGGCGGCGAAGGGATCCCAGGCGCCGGGGATCTCGTCCCACGTCTCCTCGTCGCGGAGCTCGGTGGTCTTTCCGCAGCGGGGGCAGTCGGCGCCCGAGGCCTCCGCGTACTGTCCGGCGTCGAACACGGTGCGGGTGGTGACTACTTCCAGCCCACCCGCCTCCCACGGCTCGCTCCAGCCGCTGCTGTCGACGACGGCGCGGTGGCGGGGCCCCGGCGGGTGTCCCGGTCCACCGCCGAGAACGGGCTCGGTACGGTCCGGGCCGACAACTCCCTCCGCGACGAGCCATTCCACGATGCGCGCGGCCGCAGACGCGGCGTCCGCCGACGAGATCTCCGTGTCCACGATCGTCTGGAAGTAGTCGCCCACGCGTGCCCCCGGGGTTCGGTGCGGTCCGGTCCGTCATCCGTCAACGCGGTCCACGGTGCCACATGTCACCGACACGACCGGCTCGGGGACCGAAGAGGGCCGCGAGGCACCACACGGCCCGCCGAGCCGTGCCGCACCCGTCGCATTCCTGTGGCGCGCCTGTGTCATTCCCGCCTCAGTCTGAGATGCGTCATGAACGTTCCGGCTGTCGTACAGGGCAGCCCTCACTGCCAGTTAGGTCAAAATGACACACAAGGGACGCATCGTTTCCGCAGTTGCCCTCACCACCCTTGCGCTCGGGCTCACGGCCTGCAACGACGGCGAGGACTCGTCACCGGCACAGGAATCGCCCTCGGCCTCCGCCCCGGCATCGTCCGACCCGAGCAGCGAGAGCCCGGCCGCGGAGCCCAGCGACGACGCTGCCGCTCCGGCCGGCGGTGACGTCGCCGCGCCGGGCGCGAAGTTCAAGATCGGTGACCGGGCGATACTCCCGTTCAAGTACGGGACCGACAAGAAGGGCACCGTCGCCGTGACCGTCACGGCGATCGAGAAGGGCACCGAGGCCGACATGGCGCCCTTCGGCGCGAAGGCGAAGGGCATGACGCCCTATTACATCCGGATGAAGGTGGAGAACGTCGGCGGCACCGACCTGTCGTACTCGTCGCTGAGGCTGCGCGGCAAGCTGGAGGGCGGCGGCCCCACGGGTGTCATCCTCATCGGCGACCTCCCGGGCAAGTGCGACAGCGAGACGGCGCCCCGCGAATTCACCACCAAGGGCGCCTCGTACGAGACCTGCTCGCTCAGCGCCACGAAGACCGACCCCATCGCGGCCGCCTCGTTCGAAGAGGGTGACGCGTACAGCGACAGCCCGGTCCTCTGGACCAACTGACCGTCCGTTCCCGCGTCCGCGCGCCGGGCATCTCGTGCTTGACGACATGCCCGGCCGGCGGCTGTCGCCTTCGGGCGCCGGCTCGCGGGCCCGAGCGGACGGCCGCAGATCGAGACATGAGGGTGCTTGCCGTCCTACTTCCTGCCGGGAGGTGTTGGTCCGGCGGCGGGGTACGCGGCGGCTTCGACGCACCGGCCGCCCTCGTCGCTGCCGTGGCTGGACTCGAACCACGCGCATGCGGTGCTCGGATCACGGCAACGAGCGCTTGAGCCACACCACTTCGCCGCTCTCCTCCGTGGAAACGCGGTCGCGCTCGAACCCGAGCTTCTCTAGGACACGGAACGACGGCGCGTTCCCTGCGTCGACGGTCGCCCAGAGCCGCGACCGCCCGGTCGCCGCGATGGCGTCGAGCACCGCACGGGCCGCCTCGGTGGCGTAGCCGCGGCCGTGCGCCCGCTGGAACAGCTCGTACGCGATTTCGGGCTCCTCCAGGGCGGAGCGGCCGATGATCACTCCGCAGTAGCCGATGAAGTCGCCCTCGTCACGGCGCTGGACGGGCAGCAGCGCGATCCCCGTCGTCTCCGTCGCGGTGATCAGCTTCGCGATGAGTGTCCGGGTGCGGTCGAGCGTGTCTGTCCCCTTGCCGCGTTCGGAGCGAAGGGCTCGGAGCTCAGCGGCGTCCGACTCTGCCCACGGCCGCAGTATCAGGCGCTCGGTCTCCAGGTGGAAGGACATCGTCCCGTACGTGGTCATGCCCCGCCCCCGCCCCTCACGGACCTTCACGAATCATGCGCCCCGTTCGTGTCAGGGACGGCTCAGCCCCCACGTCTGCAGGATGTACGGCCGCCCCTTCTCCTCCCCCTTGATCAGCGGCACGTCGAGCAGGCCGAAGCCCGCCCTGGTGGCCACCGCCACGCTCGCGGTGTTGTCGGCCTCCAGCTCCAGGATCACCTGCTCCACGCCCAGCTGCTCGAAGGCGTACGCGGCCATCACCCGCACCGCCCGCGTGGCCAGCCCCTGGCCGCGGTGTGCCGGGCCGATCGCGTAGCCGATCTCCGTGCCCTCGGGGGCGCGCCGCAGCATCACCTCACCGAGTGCCGCGCCGCCGTCCGTGGTGATGGCGAGCAGAATCGTCGTGCCTTCCGACCGCAGCTGCCGGGCCTTGTCCAGCCGGGCGCGCGCGGCGGCGTCGTCGAAGGGGGAGACGAGGGGGGTCCAGTACGCGGTGTCGGGGTGGTCGAAGAGGTCCGGCATCGTGGCCAGGTCCGCCTCCGTCCAGTCGCGCAGGACGAGCCCTTCGCCCGTGAGTTCGACGTGGTCGGGGAAGGGGGGTGTGGTGGTGCCGCTCATGCTGCGGACCATATACGCGCAACTCGCTGACACCAAGGCGATTCCTGGGCCACACTCTGGCTCCGGACCATGACAGACCGGTCCCAATCAGGGAAAGGCGGGATCTCATGCTCGACGACATGCGGCAGTTACGGAAGGTCGTCCGGAGGCGGGACGCGCTCAGATACGGGGGGATCGGCCTGCTCACGGTCGCCCTGGCGGCCTGCTCCAGGGACAAGGGCTCCGACGGGTCGCTGGAGGCGCCGGGCACGGCGGGCAAACCGGCCGCCAGGCCGACGGTCGCCGGGGCGGCGGTCGAGGCCTTCGTCAGCGGCGCCTGGAAGCTCTCGTACTCACCGCAGGGGCAGGTCAACGACGCGTATCAGCGGATCGCGTTCACGGGCCGGCGGTGGAGCCTCGACGGGGACGACGAGACGGGCTCCTTCGAGCTGTCCGGGAGCAAGCTGGTGGTCCGGGTCGACGACCGGACCTCCGAGAACGTATGGGCCGCGTCCGGCATGCCCGCCACGGTCGGCGAGAAGGCCTCCGTCACCCTCCAGTGGGGCCATGCCGCCGAGTCCGGCCCCGTCGACCCCGGCTCGCCGGTGGACACCACACCCACCCCGCTGCCCGTCGTCTGGGACGGCACAACGCTCAGGATCCAGGCCGGGAACGGCCTGGTGATCACGGCCGTACGCGCCTGACGGCAGCGCGCCGCCCGCCCCTCACCCCAGCGCCTCGTCCAACAGCGCGGCCCACTGCGCCACGACCTTCCGCCGGCGTGCTGTGTCGTCCGTGAGGACGTTGGCGAGGCCCAGGCCGCGGGCCATGTCGAGGAGGCCCTGGACCGTTTCCCGTACACCGGGGCGGGTCTCGTCGGCGTGCAGGAGGCCGACGGCGATGTGGTGGGTCTCGCGGCCCACGCGGGCTTCGAGTTCGGTGACGCGGGGGCGGAGCTGTTCCTCGTTGGAGGCGGCGACCCAGAGCTGGAGTGCGGCACGGAAGAGCGGGCCCGTGTAGAGGTCGACGAGGGCGGCGACGACGGCTCCCCGGTCCTGGCCGGGGACGGCGCGCAGGGCGGCGGAGCGTTCCTCGGCGACGTACTCGACGGCCGCGGTGAACAGGTCCTCCCGGGTGGGGAAGTGGTGCTGGGCGGCGCCGCGGGAGACGCCGGCGCGTTCGGCGACGACGGAGACGGTGGAGCCTGCCCAGCCGTGTTCGGCGAGGCAGGCGACCGCGGCTTCGAGGAGCTTCTGCCGGGTGGCGCGGCTGCGGTCCTGCTTGGGTGGGGTCAGAGCCGCCATGCGGGATCCCGTCGTTCCAGGAAGGCCGTCATCCCCTCCCGTGCCTCGTCGGAGGCGAAGAGTGCCGCGGAGCGGGCGATGAGGTCTTCGGCGTGCTGGTCGAAAGTCTCCCGCACAGTAGCCGTGACCAGCTCCTTCGATGCGGCCAGCCCCTGGGGCGAGGCCCTGCGCAGTCCGTCGAGTACCGGTACGAGCGCCTTGTCCACGTCCTCGGCGGCGAGGGTGACGAGACCGGTCCTGGCGGCCTCCGCCGCGTCGAACCGTTCGCCGGTGAGGTAGTAGCGGGATGCCGCGCGGGGGTCCAGGCGGGGCAGCAGCGGCAGGGAGATGACGGCGGGGGCGAGGCCGAGGCGGGATTCGGTGAGGGCGAAGGAGGAGTCGGGGCCGGCCACCGAGATGTCGCAGGCGCCGAGCAGGCCGAGGCCACCGGCCCGGACGTGCCCCGTGACGCGGGCGACGACCGGTTTGGCGAGCGTGATGATCTGCCGCATGAGGGCGACGAAGGCGTGCGGGTCGGCCGGCGCCCTGAGGTCGGCGCCCGCGCAGAACGTGTTGCCGGTGTGGGTGAGGACCACGGCCCGCACGGTGCCGTCCGCCGCGCACGCGTCGAGGGCTTCGGCCAGCCCGGCCACGAGCGGTGCGCTCAGCGCGTTCCGGTTGGCCGGGGAGTCGAGCGCGAGGGTGGTGATGCCCCGGTCGTGGGTGGGTGGGGCGAGCGTCATTGCTGCTTCTCCCTGTCGCGCAGTTCGCGGCGCAGGATCTTGCCGGAGACGGCGCGCGGTACGGCGTCGACGAACTCGACGCGGCGGATCTTCTTGTACGGGGCGACGTGTTCGGCGACGTACGCCATGACGTCGTCGGCGGTGAGGTCCTGCGCGGCCGGCTGGCGTACGAGGAACGCCTTCGGGATCTCGTTGCCCTCGGGGTCGTACACGCCGATGACCGCGGCGTCGGCGATCGACGGATGGGTGAGGAGGAGTGCTTCGAGTTCGGCGGGGGCGACCTGGTAACCCTTGTACTTGATCAGTTCCTTGACCCGGTCGACGACGAAGAGCCAGCCGTCCGCGTCGACGCGTCCGATGTCGCCGGTGTGCACCCAGCCGTCGCCGTCGATCATTTCGTCGGTGGCTTCGGGGCGGTTGAGGTAGCCCTTCATCGTCTGGGGGCCCCGGATGAGGATCTCGCCGTCGGTGTCGGTGCCGAGGTCCGTCCCGGGGTCCTCGATGGACGTGATCCGCATCTCGGTGCTCGGCAGCAGCTTTCCGACGGCGCCGGGCGGCGGGTTCTCGGCTTCGAGGGGCACGACGTGGGTGCCGGGCGAGAGTTCCGTCATGCCGTACGCCTGCCGTACGGGAGGCAGGCCGAGGCGGGCGGAGCAGGCGGCGGCGAGGTCGGCGTCCAAGGGGGCGGCGGCGCTGACGATGTACTCCAGCGAGGACAGGTCGTAGTTGCCGACGGCCGGGTGCTTGGCGAGGGCCAGGACGATCGGCGGGGCCACGTACAGCCCGCCGATGCGGTGTTCCTGGATCACGCCGAGGAACTGGTCGAGGTCGAAGCGGGGCAGCACGACGACCGTGGCGCCGCAGCGCAGCGGGACGTTCATCAGGGCGGTCAGCCCGTAGATGTGGAAGAAGGGGAGGACGGCGAGGATGCTGTGGCCGGACTTCATCGGGATGAAGGGGCGCAGCTGCTCCAGGTTGGTGCCGATGGAACGGTGGGTGAGCATGACACCCTTGGGGGCGCCGGTGGTCCCGGAGGAGTAAGGAAGGGCGGCGATGTCCTCGGGGCCGAACTCGATCTCGGGTTCCGGGGCGGTGGAGCCCAGCATGTCGAGCACGGAGGTGTGGCCGTCGGCCTGGTCGCAGACGAAGATCTCCCTGACACCGCCCGCGAGTGCGGCCGCCTGCCGGGCGACGTCGAGGAACAGGGACACGGTGACGATCCAGCGGGAGCCGCTGTCCTTGAGCTGTTTGGCGAACTCCTCGGCGGTGGCGAGCGGGTGCACGGTGGTGACGCAGGCTCCGGCGCGCGTGGCCCCGTAGAAGACGGCGGGGTAGGCGATCGTGTTGGGGCTGTGCAGGGCGAGGACGTCGCCCTTGCGCAGTCCCGCCTCGGCGAGGTGGGCGGCGATGCGGCGGTGGAAGGCGTCGAGCTGTGTGTAGGTGACGCTCATGCCGTTGGTGCCGTCGATCAGGGCGACGGTGTCGCCGAAGGCCGCGGCCCCGCCGAGGACCGTCTCGTGGATGGGTGTTTCGAGGGCCGGGACGTCTTCGTACTCGCTGTGGAACACCATGGCGGTTCCCTTCGACGCGGGTACGGCCTGTCCGGCACCCCGCCCTGGGTCAGCGGTGGCGCCGAGGGGCCGTTCGGTGGTGGAGAGGGTCAGCATCGCCTCTGGCTGCGGGGCGCGGGAAGACCCGGGGCAGGCCTTGGGACAGGCCCTGGGACCGGCCGGGGCGGGCCGCCCCGGGGCCGGGGCGGGGGCAGGCCCCCCTGGACAGGCCTCGGACGGTGCCGCCCCCGGCCGGTCAGTACGACTTGGGGAGGCCCAGGGACTGATGGGACACGTAGTTCAGGATCATTTCCCGGCTGACGGGCGCGATGCGCGCCACCCGGGACGCGGTGATCAGGGACGCGAGGCCGTACTCGCGGGTGAGCCCGTTGCCGCCGAGGGTGTGCACGGCCTGGTCGACGGCCTTGACGCAGGCCTCGCCCGCGGCGTACTTGGCCATGTTGGCGGCCTCGCCCGCGCCGATGTCGTCGCCGTCGTCGTAGAGCCGGGCGGCCTTCTGCATCATCAGCCGGGCCAGTTCGAGCTCGATGTGGGCCTGGGCGAGGGGGTGGGCGATGGCCTGGTGGGAGCCGATGGGTTCCTTCCACACCTGGCGGGTCTTCGCGTACTCGACGGCGCGGCCGAGCGCGTAGCGGCCCATGCCGATGCCGAACGCGGCGGTCATGATGCGTTCGGGGTTCAGCCCGGCGAAGAGCTGGAGGAGGCCCGCGTCCTCATCTCCCACGAGCGCGTCGGCGGGCAGACGTACGTCGTCGAGGACGAGTTCGAACTGCTTCTCCGGCGCCTGGAGTTCCATGTCGATCTGTGACCGCTGGAAGCCGGGGGCCTCGCGCGGGACGATGAACAGACAGGGCTTCAGTTTGCCGGACCTGGCGTCCTCGGTGCGGCCGACGATGAGGGTGGCGTCGGCGATGTCGACGCCGGAGACGAAGACCTTGCGGCCGGTGAGCACCCATTCCCCGCCGTCCCGGCGGGCGGTGGTGGTGATGCGGTGGGAGTTGGACCCGGCGTCGGGTTCGGTGATGCCGAAGGCCATGGTGAGGCTGCCGTCGGCGAGGCCGGGGAGCCACTGCCGCTTCTGGGTGTCGGTGCCGAAGCGGGCTATGACGGTGCCGCAGATGGCGGGCGAGACGACCATCATCAGGAGCGGGGAGCCTGCGGCACCCAACTCCTCCAGGACGATGGAGAGTTCCGCCATTCCGCTGCCCCCGCCGCCGTGCTCCTCGGGGAGGTTCACGCCGAGGTAGCCGAGCTTGGCGGCCTCGGCCCACAGTTCGCGCGGGTGGGAGCCGTCGCGGACGACGGACGTCATGTAGTCGCGCCCGTACCGCTTCCCGAGTGCGGCGACGGCGGCGCGCAGGGCCCGGTGCTCTTCGGTTTCGAGGACGGTGCTCATGCGTTCTCCTCAGGGGTGACGGGTGCGCGGTCTGCGGGTTCGGTGACGACGGCGAGCAGTGCGCCGACCTCCACCTGGAGGCCGGGTGCGGCGTGCAGGGCGGTGAGGGTGCCGGCGGCGGGGGCGAGGATGCGGTGCTCCATCTTCATCGCCTCCAGCCAGATCAGTGGCTGCCCGGCCTCGACGGCGGACCCGGCCGCGAGGCCGTCCGCCAGGCGGACGACGGTGCCGGGCATCGGGGCGAGCAGGGAGCCGGGTTCGGTGCGTTCGGCGGGGTCGGTGAAGCGGGGCAGGGCGGTGAAGGCGTACGAGCCGGTGGCCGTGTCCACGTACACCCGGTCGTGGTGGGCGGTGACGGCGAAGTGCCGGGTCACGCCGTCCGTTTCGAGGGTGACGCGGTCGGGGCGTGCGGTGATGAGCCGGGTGCCCTGTGCGGGCACGAGGCCGTCGCGGGTGGTGCGGTAGGTGATGTCGTGCTCGCTGCCGTCGGGCTCGCTGCGGTAGCGCCTGAGCTGGGGCTGCGAGGGGACGTTGCGCCAGGCGCCGAAGCGGGCGACACCGCCCGTGGTGGGGCGGCGGGCGGCTTCGGCGAGGGCGGCAGCGGCGGCGGCCTGCCGTTGGCCGCTCTCGTCGGCCGCGGCGGTCAGGGCTGCCAGGTGCCGTTCGTAGAAGCCGGTGTCGAGGCGGGCGGCGACGAAGTCCGGGTGACGCAGGGAGCGTACGAGGAGCTCGCGGTTGGTGACGGGGCCGTGGATGCGGGCGCGTTCCAGGGCGCGGGCGAGGAGGCGTACGGCTTCGGTGCGGGTGGGGGCGTGGGCGATGACCTTGGCGAGCATCGGGTCGTAGTGCACGCCGATGGTGTCGCCGCCGGTGTATCCGGTGTCCAGTCGCACCCCGGGCTCGTCCGGTACGTCGAGCGAGAGCAGTGCTCCGGTCTGCGGCTGCCAGTCACGGGCGGGGTCCTCGGCGTAGAGCCGGGCCTCGACGGCGTGCCCGGCGGGCTGCGGGGGCGCGGCGGCGGGAAGGGGCTCGCCCTCCGCGACCCGCAGTTGGAGGGCGACGAGGTCCAGGCCGAACACGGCCTCGGTGACGGGGTGTTCGACCTGGAGGCGGGTGTTCATCTCCAGGAAGTACGGCCGCCCGTCGGCGGTGACCAGGAATTCGACGGTGCCGGCGCCCCGGTAGGCGACGGCCCGTGCGGCGGCCGTGGCGGCGGCGTGCAGCCGGTCGCGGAGCCCGTCGTCGAGGCCGGGCGCGGGGGCTTCCTCGATGACCTTCTGGTGGCGGCGCTGGAGCGAGCAGTCGCGGGTGCCGAGCGCCCAGACGCCGTCGTGCTCGTCGGCCATGATCTGGACCTCGACGTGCCGGCCGCGCTCCACGTACGGCTCGGCGAAGACCTCGCCGTCCCCGAAGGCGGACAGGGCCTCGGCTGCGGCAGCCGTCAACTCGCCCGGCAGGTCGCCCAGTTCCCGCACGATCCGCATGCCGCGGCCGCCGCCGCCCGCAGCGGCCTTGAGCAGCAGCGGCAGGTCCTCGGCGCGGGCCGCGGCCGGGTCGACGGGGGCGAGAAGCGGCACTCCGGCGGCGGCCATCAGCTCCTTGGCCCGGGTCTTGGACGCCATCAGCTCGATGGCCTTGACCGGCGGCCCGACCCAGAGGAGTCCGGCGTCCTGTACGGCGGCGGCGAATCCGGCGTTCTCGGAGAGGAAGCCGTACCCGGGGTGGACCGCGTCGGCGCCCGCCGCGAGCGCCGCGGCGACGACGAGGTCGCCGCGCAGATATGTGTCGGCGGGGGCGGCCCCCGGCAGCCGGACGGCGGTGTCGGCCTCCCGTACGTGCAGGGCGTCGGCGTCCGCGTCGGAGTACACGGCGACGGTGGTGATGCCGAGCGCGCGGCAGGTGCGGAAGATCCGGCAGGCGATCTCGCCCCGGTTGGCGACGAGCAGAGTGCTGATCATGCGTACCCTCACATCCGGAAGACGCCGAAGCCGCCGCGGGCGCCCTCGACCGGTGCGGTGTGGATGGCGGACAGGCACATCCCGAGGACGGTCCTGGTGTCGCGCGGGTCGATGACCCCGTCGTCGTACAGCCGCCCGGACAGGAACATCGGCAGGGACTCGGACTCGATCTGCTGCTCGACCATGGCGCGCAGTCCGGCGTCCGCCTCGTCGTCGTAGGGGTGTCCCTTCGCGGCGGCGGAGGCGCGGGCGACGATGGAGAGCACCCCGGCCAGCTGCTGCGGGCCCATGACGGCGGATTTGCTGCTGGGCCAGGCGAACAGGAAGCGCGGGTCGTAGGCCCGGCCGCACATTCCGTAGTGCCCCGCGCCGTAGGAGGCGCCCATGAGGACGGACAGGTGCGGCACCTTCGAGTTGGAGACCGCGTTGATCATCATCGCGCCGTGCTTGATGATGCCGCCCTGCTCGTACTCCTTGCCGACCATGTAGCCGGTGGTGTTGTGCAGGAAGAGCAGCGGGATGTCGCGCTGGTTGGCGAGCTGGATGAACTGGGCGGCCTTCTGCGACTCCTCGCTGAACAGCACACCCTGCGCGTTGGCGAGGATGCCGACGGGGTAGCCGTGCAGGCGCGCCCAGCCGGTGACCAGGCTGGTCCCGTAGAGCGGTTTGAACGCGTCGAAGTCCGAGCCGTCGACCAGCCGGGCGATGACCTCGCGCGGGTCGAAGGGCACCTTCAGGTCGCCGGGCACGATGCCGATCAGCTCGTCCTCGTCGTATTCGGGCGGCTCGGCGGGGCCCGGGTCGGGGTGCGCCTTGCGCCAGTTGAGACGGGCGACGATGCGGCGGGCCTGGCGCAGGGCGTCCTGCTCGTCGACGGCGAAGTGGTCGGCGAGACCGGAGGTGCGGGCGTGCATCTCGGCGCCGCCGAGCGATTCGTCGTCGCTCTCCTCACCGGTGGCCATCTTCACCAGCGGGGGTCCGCCGAGGAAGACCTTCGACCGCTCCTTGATCATGACGGTGTGGTCGGACATGCCGGGGACGTACGCCCCGCCCGCGGTGGAGTTGCCGAAGACGACGGCCACGGTCGGGATGCCGGCGGCCGACAGCCGGGTGATGTCACGGAAGAGCGCCCCGCCCGGGATGAAGATCTCCTTCTGCGAGGGCAGATCGGCGCCGCCCGACTCGACCAGGCTGATGGTCGGGAGCCGGTTGGCGAAGGCGATCTCGTTGGCCCGCAGGGCCTTCTTCAGCGTCCACGGGTTGGAGGCGCCGCCGCGTACGGTCGGGTCGTTGGCGGTGATCAGGCACTCCACACCCTCCACCACCCCGATCCCCGTGACGATCGAGGCGCCGACGGTGTAGTCGCTGCCCCAGGCGGCGAGCGGGGACAGCTCCAGGAACGGGGTGTCCCGGTCGATCAGCAGCTCGATCCGCTCACGGGCCAGCAGCTTGCCGCGCTTGCGGTGCCGCTCGACGTACTTCTCGCCGCCGCCTCCCAGCGCCCCGGTGTGCGCGGCGTCCAGCTCGGCGAGCTTGTCGAGCATGGCGGCGCGGTGGGCGGCGTATTCGGGGCTCGCGGTGTCGAGCCCGGTGGGCAGGACGGTCATGCGTGCACCTCCGGTGAACTGTCCAACAAAGCCACGGGTATCTCCAGGAGCCGGGAGCGCAGCCACTCCCCCACGGCCTTGGCCTGCGGGTCGAAGCGGTGCCGGGCGGCGACGCCTTCGCCGAGCAGCCCGCGGACGGTGAAGTTCAGGGCGCGCAGATGCGGCAGTACCTGGCGTACGACGGTGAGGCCGGCGGTCTCCGGCAGCAGCTCCCGCAGCCGCTCGACGGTCAGCTCGTGGGCCAGCCACCGCCAGGCCTCGTCGCTCCGGACCCACACCCCGATGTTGGCGTCCCCTCCCTTGTCCCCGCTGCGGGCGCCCGCGACGAGCCCGAGCGCGGCGCTGCGGGTGGGGGTTGCGGGCAACGGCGCGGGCAGCGGCGGCTGTTCGGTATCGCGCAGCTCCCGCGTGCGGGCGGGCGGTGCCTGCTCCTCGCGCCGCCCGTCGGGGAGCACGGCGACATGGGTGACGTCCCCGGCCGGTACGTACCGCGCCTCGAACACCCCGTAGGGCTCGCCCTTTCCGGGCGGGGCGGTGACGTGGAAGCCCGGGTAGCTGCCGAGCGCCAGCTCGATCGCGGCGCCGGACAGGGCGCGCCCCACGGCCTCCGGCTCCTGGTCGCGGACGACGAGCCGCAGCAGCGCGCTCGCCGTCTCCTCGGTCGCGGCATCGGCCCGGTCGGTGCGCGAGAGCTCCCACCGCACCTCCTCGGGCTGCCGCCCGGCGCGCGCGAAGGCGTCCGCGATCTGGTCGCGCACGAGCTGCGCCTTGGCGTCGACGTCGAGTCCGGTGAGCACGAAGACGACCTCGTTGCGCCAGCCGCCGAGCCGGGTGAGTCCGACCTTGAGCGTGGGCGGCGGGGCCTCGCCGCGCACCCCGGAGATCCGGACCCGGTCGGGACCGTCGGGAGTCAGCCGTACGGTGTCGAGCCGGGCGGTGACGTCGGGTCCCGCGTACCGGGCGCCGCCGGTCTCGTACAGCAGCTGGGCGGTGACCGTGCCGACGTCGACGACGCCGCCGGTGCCGTCGTGCTTGGTGATGACGCTCGTCCCGTCGGCGTGGATCTCGGCGACGGGGAAGCCGGGCCGCCGGACGTCGTGGCCGCGGAAGAAGGAGTAGTTCCCGCCGGTGGCCTGGGTGCCGCACTCCAGTACGTGCCCGGCGACGACGGCTCCGGCGAGCGCGTCGTGGTCCTCCGGTCCCCAGCCGAAGTGTGCGGCGGCGGGTCCGGTGACGAGGGCCGCGTCGGTGACCCTGCCGGTGACGACGACGCCGGCGCCGGCACGCAGACAGGCGGCGATGCCCGATCCGCCGAGGTAGGCGTTGGCGGTGAGGTATCCCCCGGGTACGGGGAGACTGTCGCCCTCGACGTGGGCGACGCGCACGGGCACGCCGACCTTGTCGGCCAACTCCCGGACCGCGTCGGCCAGTCCGGCCGGGTTGAGCCCGCCCGCGTTGGTGACGATCTTCACCCCGCGCTCGTGGGCGAGCCCGAGGCCCTCCTCCAGCTGGCGCAGGAAGGTGGTGGCGTAGCCGCGCGCGGGGTCCTTGAGCCGGCTGCGGCCGAGGATGAGCATGGTCAGCTCGGCGAGGTAGTCGCCGGTGAGGACGTCGAGGGGGCCGCCGGTGAGCATCTCGCGGACGGCGTCGAAGCGGTCCCCGTAGAACCCGGAGGCGTTGCCGATCCGCAGCGGCGGGGGTGTGTCCGGCACCGGGGTCACGCCCCGCTCCCCTGCTGCGGGGCGCGCCCGGATCCGGCGGGCCCGGCGAAGGCCTGCGCGATACCCAGCCAGGTGTCGGCGTCGGCCCCCTCGGCCCGGACGGCCAGGTCGTCGCGGTGGGCGCGCTGGGTGACGAGCAGGCAGAAGTCGTGCAGCGGGCCGGTGACGCGCTGGGCGGCGCCCTCGGGACCGTAGGTGATCAACTCACCTCCTGGCCCCTCCAGTTCCACCCGGAACTCCTCCCCGGGCGCCTGCATTCCCCGCACGAGGAAGGCGTAGTCGCGGGCCCGGACCCCGATCCGCGCGACGTGCCGCAGCCGGGCGGTCGGGGCGCGGGTCGCCCCGATGGCGTCGGCGGCGTCCTGTCCGTGGGCCCAGGTCTCCATCAGCCGCCCGGTCGCCATCGAGGCCACGCTCATCGGCGGCCCGTACCAGGGGAACCGGGTCCCGGCGGGCGCCGCCCGCAGAGCCTCCTGGAGCCGCTCCCGGCCGGTGCGCCAGTGCACGAGGAGGGCGTCGGGGGCGTACGCCGCGACCACCTCCTCGGCGGCCCGGTCGACGAAGCCCTCGGGGTCCTTCATCGCCCTGGCGACCTCGTCGCCGAACCGCTCGGGCTCCGTGACGGAGAGGAGCGCGACCTCGTCGGTCCAGCTCAGATGGGCCACCTGATGGGCGATGGTCCACCCCTCGGCGGGTGTCGCCGCAGCCCATTGCGAGGCGTTCAACCCGGCGACGAGCAGGTCGAGTTCCTCACTCTCGCTGCGCAGGTCGTCGAGCACGGCTGAGGCATCGGACACGGTGCGCTCCCCTCGGGGCGTGGCGGTGTGCCCCGGAGCCTGCCAGGGGAGCAGAAAACAAGCAAGCGTGCTTGCATTGTTTTTCCTTCTTCTTCCGCCGGGGCCTTCGGCACGCGCACGACCGGCTCCGGGGGGGGCATGGAGCCGGGGAGCCGGGGCCTCGAAGGGGGGGTGCCGTGGCGAACGGGTCGTTACCGAACAGGCCTTACGAGCTCACGGACCGGTGCTGGACTCCGGTGGGGCGGGTCCGGCGTGGACGGCCACGAACGTCTGCCATACCCCACCGCTACCGCAACGCACCGCCACTGCAACTCACCGAACCGCACGGTGGCAGTGGCGGCGGCGGTGGTGGCGGTGGCGGTGGCGGTGGCGGTGGCGGCGTTGAGGGTACGAGGGCTCTCCCGCGCTTCGGGCTCACCGGGCCGCCCGGTCCGGCCCCGGAGGGTCCGGGCGGAATCGGCCGACGCCCCCGCGCAGCCCTGGAAGATTCAACCTGGGCCCGCACGGCCCCGGCAGGTCAGCCGCCCTGGGCCCGCCCGGCCCCGGCAGATCAGCCGCCCTGGGCCCGCACGGCCCCGGCAGACAGGTCAGCCGTCCTGAGCCTGCGTGGCCGCCTCCTTCATCTTGAGCGTCGTGCTGGCGCCGTCCAGTGCCTCGCGGATGATGTCGGCGTGGCCGCTGTGGTGGGCGATCTCGCGGAAGATGTGCCACAGGACGCGGCGGACCGTCCAGACGACGGGCTCCGGGGGCGACCACGGGTACGCCGGCAGGGTGACCTCGCGGTCGAGGTCCGCCTCGCGCACCGTACGGTCGAAGGCTGCCGCCGCGGTGTGGAAGGCCTCCAGCAGCGCGGGCAGTGTCTCGGCGTCGGTCATCCGCTGGCCGTCGGGGTCGAGGTCCGCCCAGTCGACCTTGGCCGGGGCGGTGCCCTCGATCACGTCCAGCCAGCTGCGCTGCACGAGCCCGAGGTGCTTCAGCAGACCGCCGAGCGTCAGCTCGCTGACGGTCGTGCGGGTGCGCGCCTGAGTGTCGTCGAGATTCGCGACGGTGTAGAGAAAATTGGTGCGCTGGTCGGTCACGAGCGCGAGCAGATCGTCGCGTTCCGGCATGTTTTCCTCCAGGTCGGATATCGCGACCACCCTAAGATCCAACGCCTGGGCACGCAGGAGGAACAGACGCTTTGCCCGCGTGGCGCCGCAAGGACCGGGCGCTCCGGAGGCCGGGCCCGGGACCGGCCCCTGGGGAAGAGCCGGTCCCGGTCGGTGTGGGGGGTGGTTCGTGTGCGCCGGACGGGGCGCCGGCGCGCGGCTACTCGGTCAGAGCGCCGACACGTAGTACGGCGAAACGTTCATCCAGCCATTGGCCGCGGCACCGTTGCGCGTGCCCTTGGTGGTCTTGGCCAGGGTGTACCAGGAGTCGACGTAGTCGGGGTCGTCGGTCCACCAGGAGGTGGGGATGGCGTCCAGGAGGGCGTCGGCCAGCGGGATGTACACACCCTGGTCGGTGATCGTCAGGAGAATGGTGACGATGGACTTGGCGAGCGCCTGGTAGTTGGTGTCGCCGTCGTCCTCCATCATGACCGCGTCGGCCATGTTGTATTTGTAGTTCGACCAGTTCACGAGGACCTGGTTCGGGTAGTACGTGGTGGCGGCCTTGTTCAGGTACGGCATCTCGACCGTGTCGACGCGCGGCTTGCCGTCCTGTCCGAAGCCGGTCACGAGGGTGAAGATCTCGGCGTCACCCTTGATCCCCGGCTCCTTCACGTCGGAGATCCGCACCGAGTTGATCAGGGTGGTGTCGATACCCGTCGCGGCCGCAGGTGCGACCGCACCGTAGGCGGCGGAGTTCAGCTCGGCGGCCGGGACCGGAACATCGAGCCCCTTCGCCTCCAGCGCCTCGTTGACGACCTTCAGACCCTCGGTGACGGCCTTGGCGCCGTCGACGTCGACCAGGTAGACGGGCCGGTCGGGGACGACGGCGACCGGCAGCTCATGGGCGGTGCCCCTGCTGTCGTACGCGGTGAACGTCGAGGCGTCGTCGGACGGGGCGGCGGCCACCCACGGAGCCGCGCCACCTGCGAGCCGCGCCTCCATCGACGGGTCCGCCAGGCCCAGGCGCAGCAGCGAACCGATGTCCCCGCCAAGGCCCTTGGCGGCGGCCACGCCCCGGTCGGCCACGGCGACCGCCGATGCGAGGCGCTTGCCCGTGGACGTGGTGGAGCCGCTGGTCAGCGCGGGCAGGTCCACCGAGTCCGCGGCCAGTACGGCCGCACGCACCTGTCTCTGCCAGGCGGGGTCGGCGAGGGAGCCGGCGAGAGAGCGCGCGGTCGCGTCCTCGATGCCTGCGACCGACGTGGCCGGGGTGACGGCCGTGCCGGCGGTGTCGTTCTGCGCTGCGAAAGCGGTGCTCTGGAGGGGTATCAGGGCAGTCGCGGACAGCACGACCCCGATGAGGGTGGTGCGCAGCGGCGTTGTTGCGCTCAAGGCGATCTCCTGCGGAGTGAGTGGAGCACTACAGGGGTGAACGGCGTTGTCTATGCGGGTAGACCCGTCTGAATTGATGTACAGGACAACGCATCCCCAAACACTCACCGCGAGAATTCCGGGTTCAACGCCCGGAACTCACAGCCTTGTTCACCTGCACCCCTGCCCCCTCGCCGTGCGGCGTCACCGCTTCCGGGCGCCACGCACCTGACTTCGTACGGCCCCCATGCTCGCGCCGATGACCAGCGCGATGGCCAGGGCGTCCGTCGTGGAGAGGGCCTGGTCGAGGATGAGGAAGCCGGCCGTGGCCGCGATCGCGGGTTCCAGGCTCATCAGGATCGCGAAGGTGGGCGCGGGCAGCCGGCGCAGCGCCATGAGTTCGAGCGTGTACGGCAGGACCGAACTCAGCAGCGCGACCGCGGCGCCGAGGCCGAGCGTGGAGGGGACCAGGAGTTTGGAGCCCGACTCCATGACGCCGAGCGGCAGCGAGAGGACGGCCGCCACCACCAGCGCGAGGGCCAGCCCGTCGGCCTGCGGGAAGCGGCGGCCGGTGCGGGCGCTGAAGACGATGTACGCCGCCCACATGACACCCGCCCCGAGCGCGTAGGCCGCGCCCACCGGGTCCAGCCGGTCCAGGCCCCCGCCGCTCAGCAGGAGCACACCGCCCAGCGCGAGGGCGGCCCAGACCACGTTGACGAGACGGCGCGAGGCGAACACCGAGAGGGCGAGCGGACCCAGCACCTCCAGGGTCACGGCGGCGCCGAGCGGAATGCGGTCGGCGGCCTGGTAGAAGAGCGTGTTCATGCCGCCCATCGCGACGCCGAAGGCCAGCACCGTGCCCCAGTCGGCACGCGAGTGGCCGCGCAGCTTCGGGCGGCAGACGACGAGCAGGACGAGGGCGGCGACGGCGAGACGCAGCGTGACGACGCCGAGGGCGCCGGCCTTGGGCATGAGCAGCACCGCGACCGCCGAACCGAACTGGACGGAGAGCCCGCCGGCCACCACCAGTGCGACCGGGGCGAGCGCCGCCCCGCGCCCTCCGGCGCGGCCCTGCGTGCCGCGCTCACCGAGGGCGGCGACCGCCTCGGGGACGGCGACGGCGGCTGCGGCCGGTTCTGTGGCGGTGCCCTGGTCGTTCACCTGTGGCCTGACTTTCTGACGGTTCGCGCGTACGGGGTCACGAGAAGGAATAGTGCAACACAATGCACTAGCAGATTGAAGATACTGCACTCATCCCGTGCAGTACATCTCTCCACCGTAGGGACCTGTGCGTGGCGTGTGAAATGCGCGTTGGGCTCCCGTTATGCTTCCCGCGCATGAGCATCGGGCAGGGCACGGGCGACGGTCCGGACAGGAACGCAGGCAGGAACGCCGGGACAGCCGGCCGCGGGATCGAGATCCGCCATCTGCGGGCCTTCCTCGCCGTCGCGGACGAGTCCAGCATCACCCGGGCCGCCTCCCGGCTCCGGCTCACCCAGCCCGCCGTGTCCCGGACCCTGGCCGCCCTGGAGCACCACCTCGGCGTCCTTCTCGTCGACCGCTCCACCCATCACCTCGCCCTCACCGCCGCGGGCGTCGTCTTCCGCGACAAGGCCGCCGCCGCGGTCGCCGCTTTCGACGAGGCGCTCGACTCCGGCGGGCTGCGCAGGTGGCCGTTGCGGCTGGGGCACGCCTGGTCGGCCTTCGGCCGGTACACCACCCCGCTGCTCCGCGGCTGGGAGGAGCGCTATCCGCAGACCCCGCTGGAACTCCGCCGGATCGACGACCGCACCGCCGGACTGACCCGCGGCGAGGTCGATGCCGCACTGCTGCGCGGCCCCGTCGAGGCGCCCGGGCTGGTCACGGAGGTGCTGTACGAGGAGGAGCGGGTGGCCGCCGTGGCGGCGGACGGCCCGCTCGCCTCGCGCGCCACGCTCAGGCTCGCCGACCTGGCGACCGGCACCGTCGTCCTGAACACCGTCTCCGGCACCACCACCCCCGAACTGTGGCCGCCGTCCGCCCGTCCCGCGGCCACCCTGACCGTGGCCAACACCGACGACTGGCTGACCGCCATCGCGGCGGGGCGCGGCACCGGCGTCTCCGCCGCCTCCACGGCCGGCATGCACCCGCACGCCGGGGTCGCCTACCGGCCGCTCGTGGACGCCCCGGCCGTCCCGGTGCTGCTCGCCCGCCGCGACGCCCCCGGCCATCCGGCCCTGGCCGATCTCGCCGCACTGGCCCGCGAGATCGTGGCGCGCGACGAGGCGCCTTGAGGGAATTTCCGGGTATGGAGACGCAGTTGGGGCCCTACGAGGGGGCGCGAGGGGCGCGCCCGCCGAAGGGGGCACCATGTCGGACCAGAGCGCAGGCGACGTCACCGTGCACGGCACCGTGGCGGCCGGTTTCGAGGCGGTGCGGGACGAGTTCGCCGCCGTACTCACGGAGGAGCACAACGAGCCGGGGGCGCAGCTCGCCGTGTACCTGGAGGGCCGGCCGGTCGTCGATCTCTGGGCCGGCGACGGCATCGAGGGCGACTCGCTGCCCGCCGTCTTCTCGTCGACCAAGGGTGCGGCCCACCTCGTCGTCGCCCTGCTCGTGCAGGACGGCACCCTCGACCTGGACCGCGCGGTCGCCTCGTACTGGCCGGAGTTCGCGGCCGAGGGCAAGGGTGCGCTGACCCTGCGGGAGCTGCTGGGCCACCGGGCCGGGCTGGTCGGTGTCGAGGGCGGCTTCTCCGGGGCGGACCTGGCCGACGACCGGGTGCTCGCCGCCCGGCTGGCCGAGCGGGCCCCGTTCTGGGAGCCGGGCGAGGAGTACGGCTACCACGCGCTCGTGATCGGCGCGCTCACCGGTGAGGTGGTGCGCCGGGTCACCGGGCGTTCGATCCAGGAGCTGTTCGAGGAGCGCGTCCGTGTGCCGTACGGCCTGGACCTCTACCTGGGGCAGCCCGCCGGGCTCGAACCCCGCTACATACCGATCCGGCCCATGAACCCGACGCCGGAGCAGGCCGCGGAGATGGCGGCCCGCCCGTTCGACCCGCAGGGGCTGCAGGCGGTGGCCTTCAACGTTCCGACCGATCTGGTCGCGTGGGTCAACACCCCGTCCGTACGGGCGCTGGGCCCGGCCTCGGTGGGCGGTGTCGGCTCGGCGCGCGCCCTGGCCGGGATGTACGCGGCCACGCTCTCGGAGTTCGCGGGCCGGCCCGCTCTGCTCAAGCCGGAGACGCGCGCCGAGTTCGCCCGCCTCGGGCTGGCCGGGACCGACCGGGTGACCCTGGAGACGGACCACTTCGGCCTCGGCTTCGAGCGCCCGCAGATGGTCTACCCGTCCTTGGGCGTGGACGCCTACGGCCACTGCGGCGCGGCGGGCTCGCAGGCGTTCGCGGACCCGGCGAGCGGGATCGCGTACGGCTACACCCGCCGCCGCTTCGCGTTCCCGGGCGGGGCCGGACCGGAGAACGAGCGGCTGGTGGCGGCGGTGGTGAAGGCGGCCTCAGGCTCCTCCGGCGCCTGAGGAGCGGGGGGCCGGGGGCGCCGTCCACGGCGATGGTGCCCTCGTCCGGCTTCTGCATGCCGTAGAGGATCTTCATCAGGGTGGACTTGCCGGCACCGTTCTCGCCGACGAGG